>NZ_PTFE01000019.1:0-99603 GCF_002936975.1 Bradyrhizobium sp. AC87j1 | reverse complement strand
GTGATCGGGGGAACGATTGAGCAAGCGCCTCGTCCGTCGAGACGACCGCTTCTCGGTCACGTCAGGATGAGGCTCAACCAGTGTAGCTGCTACCGCGCACTCCGCCCTCATGCTGAGGCCCCGCCAAAGGCGGGCGTCTCGAAGGATGTGCCGCGGGAAGCTGCTCTCGAATGCGATCGCACTGAGCGACACACGGCCGCAGCGGTCGCGATTATGACTTTACGTAGCGGATCAGCGAGAAATGGCCCATCGGCGGCATCGGCCTCCGCTCGGCGAGCGTGACGCCGCCGTGCCTGGCGGCCCAGCCCTCGAGGCGGGCCCACGGGAATTCCGGGCGCCAGCCGAGGCGGCGGGCGACGGGCGCGAAGGCTAGCTCGAACAGTTTGCGCGGGCCAGTTTCGGCGCCGATGTGGTTGACGAGGATCAGCTCGCCGCCGGGCTTGAGCACGCGCACGAACTCGTCGAGCGTGCCTTCGGGATCGGGCACGGCGGTGATGACATATTGCGCCACCACCGCGTCGAAGAAGTTTTCGGGGAAGGCGAGGTTTTTCGCATCCATCACCGAGAGCACCTCGACATTGGAAAGGCGTAGCGCACGCACGCGCGCCTGCGCCTTGCGCAGCATCGGCTCGGAGATGTCGACGCCGCAGATTTTCGTGGTGCGCGAATAGTCCGACAGCGAGAGGCCGGTGCCGACGCCGACGTCGAGGATGCGGCCGCCGATGCGGTCGGCCTCCGCGATGGTCGACTGCCGTCCGGCGTCGAACACCTTGCCGAACACGAGATCATAGACCGGCGCCCAGCGGCCATAGGCCTTCTCGACCCCGGCCCGCGAGATGTCTGCTGCCATGCCCCCTGCCCTTACTTCACCTCTCCCCACGGGGAGAGGTGAACCCAGCCCAACCGGTCGTGCCTGATGTCATCATCTCGCTCAGCCGCGCGCGGCTTCCACCAGCGGCCTTGCCATGTCGCTCGCGACTTTCGCGGCGGCGCTTTGAATAAAGCCGCCGCCGAGGACGCGCGCCTGCCCACTGGGCGCGTCGTAGAACACGCAGGCCTGGCCGGGCGAGACGCCCTCCTCGCCGGCGACGAGCTCAACCTCGTAATGACCATCGCTGCCGCGCAGCCATGCCGGCTGCGGCGCGCGGGTCGAACGCACGCGCACGAACAATTCGAGGCCGGCGCCGATGGCGCGGTCGATGTCGCCGCCGCCGATCCAGTTGACGTCGCGCAAGGAGATGCGGTGCATCTTCAGCGCATCGCGGGGGCCGACGACGACGCGGCGGGTGGCGGCCTCCAACCGCACCACGAACAGCGGCGCGTGAGCCGCGATGCCGAGGCCGCGGCGCTGGCCGACGGTGAAATTGGCGATGCCATTGTGCCGGCCGAGCACGCGTCCATCGAGATCGACGATGTCGCCGGGGTCCATCGCATTCGGACGCAGGCGCGTGATGATGTCGGTGTAGCGGCCCGTCGGCACGAAGCAGATGTCCTGGCTGTCGTGCTTGTCGGCGACGCTGAGGCCAAAGCGGCGCGCGAGTTCGCGCGTCTCGGGCTTGGTCATGTCGCCGAGCGGGAAGCGCAGGAAGTCGAGCTGCTCCTGCGTGGTCGCAAACAGGAAATAGCTCTGGTCGCGGTCGGCATCGGCGGCGCAGACCAGCGCGCGCGAGCCGTCTTCGCGGCGGCGCGAGGCGACGTAATGGCCGGTGGCGAGCGCCTGCGCGCCGAGCTCGCGCGCGGTCTTCAGGAGGTCGCGGAATTTGACGCTGCGGTTGCACTCGATGCACGGCACCGGCGTCTCGCCGAGCGCGTAGCTGTCGGCGAAATTGTCGATGACGGACTCGCGAAAACGATCCTCGTAGTCGAGCACGTAATGGGGAATGCCGAGCTTTGCCGCGACGTCGCGGGCGTCGTGGATATCCTGGCCGGCGCAGCAGGCGCCCTTGCGGTGGGTCGCCGCGCCATGGTCGTAGAGCTGCAGCGTGATGCCGACGACGTCGTAGCCTTCCGCCTTCAAGAGCGCAGCCGTCGTCGACGAATCGACGCCGCCCGACATGGCGACGACGACCCTGGTGTCCTCAGGACGGCCTTCGAGATCCAGACTGTTGAGCATGGGCCTTAAGGGTTGTGACGGCGGCGTGCGGCGATCCGCGATTTCATGCTTCTCGCGGGACGTCGTCGATCCCCGGGAACTTTAGTTCCCGCAAGGCACGACTGCCCGGTCGAAAGCGGCTGAGAGTAACCTCTTTAATATAGGCGGCGTTCCGGTGAAGCAATCACGGGGGCGGCCAGCTTAGGGCAATTCTTGCCGGGGAGGCAGAAATGGCGGGGTCGCAGCGGGCCCTGCGGCGACGGGCTCGAATCTATAAGATATTGATTTTGCTATAAAAATATACCAGGAAGGGCACTGGCCCGCTCCTTGCTCCCCTGATGCCGAAGATGTTTCCAAGGGGTCGCCTGTGGTCAGTCGTACGTCAGATGTCGTGGCCAGCGTGCAAGTTTCCAGCGCGCAGCAAAAGCCTGCGCGGTCGCAGAGCACCAGGGAGCCGTCCGCGAACGACTCCTTCGGGTCGCTGGTCGACAGCAACACCCAGGCGATCAACACCAATGCGGCCTCGCAGGCCCAGGATAGCGCGCCGCGGCGGAACGATTCGTCCTCCGCGGACAAGGGCCCGCGCGACACCTCGTCCACGGATCAATCCTCGCAGAGCAGGGCGAGCGACGACACCGACACATCCGCGCCCGCCAGGAACGACAAGACGGACGACAAGGCAAACGACACGACCACGGATGCGGCCAAGGACGCCGGCACGGCCAAGGACAAGGTCAAGGACAAGTCCGAGGCGTCAGACGCCAAATCGGCCGATGCATCCGAGAAGACCAAGGACGACCAGACCGAGGGCACCGACACGCTCACCGCCGCCGTCGATGCCGCAGCAACGGCGCCGGCCGACGCGGCACAGGCCATGCCCGATCCGAACGCGATCGTGGTTGCCGCGCCGGTCGTCCCGGCCGATCCCAACGCGGCTGCGAACCAGGCCGCCACCGCCTCGCCGCTGACGATCGCCGCCGCCGGCATCGCCGCCAGCGCTTCGACCGCGGCGCAGATCGCGGGCACCAAGACCGACACCGCCACGCCCGCCGACAAGAGCGCCAAGACCGCCGGCGCCAAGGTCGATGCCGACACCACCGCGACGCTGGCCGATGCCGCGACCGGAGCAACCGACGGGGCCACGACCGACGCCAAGGCGAACGGCGGGCTGATCCCCGTCAACCAGGGCACGCCGAAGACCTCGTTCCAGGCCGCCGTCGTCACCGCGCAAGGACAGTCCGACGTCTCCAATATCGGCCAGGACGCCGGCGCGGCGAACGCCGCCCCGACGCAAGCGCCGGGCGCTGCGACCGCCAATGCCGCCGCGCATGCGCAAAGCGCCAAGCCGCAGGCAGATGGCAGCGCGACCGAGGCGAAGCCCGGCGCAGCGGACCGTACGCCCGACGCGATCCCGGCCGCACCGGCCGCCCAGGCCCATGCCAATGCGCAGGCCGCTTTCAACACCGCCGACACCAGCGCGCAGGCCGCCTCCGCGATGCAGGCGCCGCTGACCAACACGAACTCGACTTCGACCGCGACGCTGACCGCGACCGCGGCCAGTGCGACGGCGGTGCCGATCAACGGCGTGCCGATTGAGATCGCGGCCGCCATCCGCTCCGGCAAGTCCCGCTTCGACATCAGCCTCGACCCGGCCGAGCTCGGCCGCATCGACGTCCGCATCAATGTCGACCGCAACGGCAACGTCACCTCGCATCTCACGGTGGAGAAGCCGGAGACGCTGCAGATGCTGCGCCAGGACGCGTCGCAATTGCAGCGTGCGCTCGACGATGCCGGCCTCAAGTCCGGCAGCAACGGGCTGTCCTTCAGCCTGCGCGACCAGAATTCGTCGGGCCAGAACTCCGGCCAGAACAACGACAATGGCGGCAATGCCCGCCGGCTGATCATCAGCGAGGACGACACCGCTGCTGCCGCACCCGCCGGGCGCGGCTATGGCCGCATGTACGGGCCGAGCAGCGGCGTCGACATCAGAGTGTAAAGGAGTATCCGACATGACCACCACGACTGGCGCTACCGCTCCTGCTGTCGTCTCCGGGACGACCGACCTCCCGAAATCCTCCTCGTCGAACTCGCTGAGCTCGACCACGGGATCGACGCTCGCCGGCAACTTCCAGACCTTCCTGACGCTGCTGACCACGCAGCTGCAGAACCAGAACCCGCTGGATCCGCTCGACACCAACCAGTTCACACAGCAGCTGGTGCAGTTCGCCGGCGTCGAGCAGCAGCTCAAGACCAACGATGCGCTGTCGCAGCTCGTCACCCTGCAGCAGACCACGCAGGCGACCCAGGCGCTGGGCTTCGTCGGCAAGACCGCCCTGGTCGACGGCTCGACCGCGTCCATGACCAAGTCGACAGCCACCTGGCATCTCAACGTGCCGACCGACTCCACCGTCGACATCACCGTCGCCAATGCCAGCGGCCAGACCGTGTTCACCGGCAAATATACCGCCGCCGCCGGCACCGACATTCCCTTCACCTGGAACGGCATGGGCAATGACGGCACGCAATGGCCCGACGGCAAGTATACGATCACGGCGACGGGCAAGGACGTGGCGAACAACAATGTCGGCATCGCCGCCCAGGTGCAGGGCGTCGTGTCGTCGGTCGACCTGACCCAGTCGCCGCCCCTGCTCACCATCGACGGCGCCAGCTACACCCTGAGCCAGGTGAAGAGCATCATCGCCACCAGCAGCAATTAAAGGGGCGCGCCGCGCTCACCACGTACAGGTGTCATCCCCGCCTAGTGCGCCATTGCGCACCGGGGGCGGGGATCCATAGCCACAGCAAGTCGTTTTCGCCTGAGGTCGTAACCCCGAGGCCTCGTCAAGCTACTTCCTGGGGTATGGGTCCTCGCGCTGTGCCCGCCCCCGGGACGACGGCTAGAGAGCCCGCTGCGGCTCCATTCCTTAGTAAAGTATTTACGAAGACCCCCTCGACCGGCCCGGATTCCACCGTTCCGCCGGCCGACACGGCGCCGTTCCAGCCATTTTCAACGAGAATTGTATTGAAGCCTTAGGCTTAGCGGATTTTTAAGCCGCCGGGCGTAGGGTTACGGGCGTGAGTTCAGTGGTTGAGAGTTTGTGAGTACGCCATGACAGAACCCCATCGCCCGAGGGTAAAATACGTCATCGGGCCGGACGGCAGTCCGTTGACGATCGCGGATCTGCCTGCACCCGGCACCAAACGCTGGGTCATCCGCCGCAAGGCCGAAGTCGTCGCCGCCGTCCGTGGTGGACTTCTCTCGCTCGAGGAGGCCTGTAGCCGTTATACCCTAACGGTCGACGAATTCCTCTCCTGGCAGTTTTCCATCGACCAGCATGGTCTGGCGGGTCTTCGCACCACCCGCATCCAGCAATATCGCCAGTAGGCGATCCGGAAATCTGCGGCTTTTGACGAAAATCGGCCTCGCCCAGCGAGGCCGATTTTTTTCATATCCGCCCTTTGCGCGACTTTTGTCCGACCTCTTAACCTTCGTTAACCATATCGAAACCATCACCTAGGCAATAATTGCCCAGTCGGCCTTTCCGGTGAAAGCGGCCGAATCTGTTGGGGCGGTTGCTTGCAAGGTCTTGCGGACTTTTTGAAGAGTATCGGCGCCGCCCGGTTCGGGGCGATGATCGCGGTCACCGCCGCGCTCGTCGGCTTTTTCGCGTTCGTCATCATGCGCGTCACCACGCCGCAGATGACGACGCTGTTCACCGACCTCAGCGTCGAGGATTCCTCCGGCATTATCAAAGACCTGGAGCGTCAGGGCATCCAGTTCGAGATCCGCAACGAGGGCAGCATCATCATGGTGCCCAAGGACAAGGTCACGCGCCTGCGGATGAAGCTCGCCGAGGGCGGCCTGCCCAAGGGCGGTGGCGTCGGCTACGAGGTGTTCGACAAGTCGGACGCGCTCGGCACCACCTCCTTCGTCCAGAACATCAATCACCTCCGCGCGCTGGAAGGCGAGCTCGCCCGCACCATCCGCGCCATCGACCGCATCCAGGCCGCCCGCGTCCATCTGGTGCTGCCCGAGCGCCCACTGTTTGCGCGCGAGGCGCCGGAGCCGTCGGCCTCGATCGTGGTCCGCGTCCGCGGCTCGCTGGAAGCCCAGCAGATCCGCGCCATCCGCCACCTCGTCGCCTCCGCCGTCAACGGGTTGAAGCCGCAGCGGGTCTCGATCGTCGACGAGGCCGGCCAGCTGCTCGCCGACGGCGCCGCCACCGATCCGGAGCAGGCGGTCGGCGACGAGCGCCGCATCTCCTTCGAGAAGCGGATGCGCAAGCAGGTCGAGGACATCGTCTCCTCCGTGGTCGGCTCGGGCCGCGCCCGCGTCCAGCTCTCCGCCGATTTCGACTTCAACAAGATCACCCAGACCTCGGACAAGTTCGACCCCGAGGGCCGCGTGCTGCGCTCGAGCCAGACCCGCGAAGAGCAGAGCATGACCGCCGACAACAACGGCCAGGTCACCGTCAACAACGAGCTGCCCGGCAACCAGCAGAACAACGGCGTCGCGGCCAAGGACCAGAGCAAGAAGTCCGAAGAGACCAACAATTACGAGATCTCCCGCACCACCAAGACCGAAGTGACCGAGGCCGGCCGGGTCAACCGCATCTCGGTCGCGGTGCTGGTCGACGGCATCTACTCCAAGAACGACAAGGGCGAGCTGGCCTATCAGGACCGCACCAAGGAGCAGCTCGACCGCATCGCCACGCTGGTGCGCTCGGCGATCGGCTTCGACCAGAAGCGCGGCGACCAGGTCGAGGTCGTCAATCTGCGCTTTGCGGATGCGCCCTCCACTGCCCCGATCGGCGAGCCCGGCGGCTTCCTCGGCATGCTCCAGTTCACCAAAGACGACGTCATGTACTTCGTCGAGCTCGGCGTGATGATGCTGCTCGGCCTGATCGTGCTGTTCCTGGTGATCCGCCCGCTGGTCAAGCGCATCCTGGCCTCCGACGAAGTCGCCGCCGCCATCTCCGGCGTGCTCGCCGGCCCGGCGGCCTCGGAAGAGACCGCGCCGGCCGGCCAGGCACTGCTGCCGAGCGGCGCCGCCAGCGCGATCGACGTCGCCACCATCCAGGGCCAGGTCCACGCCCAGTCCGTTCATCGCGTCGGCGAACTCGCCGAGCGCAACCCCAACGAAACCGTCGCCATCATCCGCCAGTGGCTGACCGAACCAACCAAGTAATCCACACCAAGTGATCCCTCGCCAAGTGAATCAAGAAGTGATCTGACATGGCCGCCAGTCTGCAAAACGCCAACTCGAACGACATCACCAGCGTCATTTCCACGCTCGGCCAGCGTGCCGGCACCCGCGCGGGCGCGCCGGTCGAAACGGTGTCGGGGCCGAAGCGCGCCGCGATCCTGATGCTGGCGCTCGGCGAGCAATATGGCGGCAAGATCTGGGGACTGCTCGACGACGACGAGGTGCGTCAGCTCTCGCTGGAGATGTCGACGCTCGGCACCGTCGAGGTCGACACCGTCGAGGACATGCTGCTCGAATTCGTCTCGCGCATGTCGGCATCAGGCGCGCTGATGGGCAATTTCGACGCCACCGAGCGGCTGCTGCAGCAATATCTGGCACCCGAGCGCGTCAACGGCATCATGGACGAGATCCGCGGTCCTGCGGGGCGCAACATGTGGGAGAAGCTCTCCAACGTGCAGGAAGAAGTTCTCGCCAACTATCTCAAGAACGAATACCCGCAGACCATCGCGGTGGTGCTGTCGAAGCTGAAGCCGGAGCATGCCGCGCGCGTGCTCGGCATCTTCCCCGAGGAGCTTGCGCTCGATGTCGTCAACCGCATGCTGAAGATGGAGGCGGTGCAGAAGGAGGTGATCGAGAGCGTGGAGAAGACCCTGCGCACCGAATTCATGTCCAACCTGTCCCAGACCCGGCGCCGCGACGCCCACGAGGTGATGGCGGAAATCTTCAACAATTTCGACCGCCAGACCGAGACCCGCTTCATCACCTCGCTGGAAGAGGACAACCGCGAATCGGCCGAGCGCATCAAGGCGCTGATGTTCACCTTCGACGACCTCGTGAAGCTGGATTCCGGCTCGGCCCAGACGTTGATGCGCAACGTCGACAAGGACAAGCTCGGCGTCGCGCTCAAGAGCGCCAACGAGGACGTCCGCAACTTCTTCTTCGGCAACATGTCCTCGCGCGCCGCCAAGATGCTCCAGGACGACATGGCGGCGATGGGCCCGGTGCGGCTGCGCGACGTCGACGAGGCCCAGGCGCTGCTGGTCAACCTCGCCAAGGATCTCGCCGCCAAGGGCGAGATCATGCTGACCAAGAACCGCGCCGACGACGAGCTGGTGTATTGATGGGCGCTCCGGCAAAATTCCTGTTCGATACCGACTTCGCGGCGCCCGAGCGGACGACGCGCGAGAAGGCCGCGACCGCTGCGGAGATCGCCCAGAAGGTCGCCGAAGCCGAGGCGCGCGCCTATCAGGACGGCTTTGCCGCTGGCCAGCAGGAGGCCAAAGCCGAGAGCGACCGCCGCGTCGCGCTTGCCATGGAAGAGATCAACATCGGCATCCGCGGTATCGCATCCGGCATCGGCAACATCGAATCCAAGATGGAAACCGAGGCGGTCGACGTCGCGGTGGCGGTCGCGCGCAAGCTGTGCGCCGACCTGGTCGCCGCCGAGCCGCTCGGCGAGATCGTCGCGCTGGTCAAGGACTGCTTCTCGCATCTGGTCGCGACGCCGCATCTGGTGGTCCGCATCAACGACGCGCTCTACGACAGCGCATGCGAGAAGATCGAGCGGCTCGCCAAGCAGAGCGGCTTCGAAGGACGGCTGGTGATCCTGGCCGAGCCGGAGATTGCGACCGGCGACTGCCGGATCGAATGGGCCGATGGCGGCGTCGTGCTAGAGCGCGGCGCCATCGCGGCCAAGATCGACGAGATGGTTGGACGCTATGTCGCGTCCCGCAGGGGGAGCTAAGCCATGAGCGACACCGACGGACAGGTCCCGCTGCCCGATCTCAACGGCCCGATGCCGCCCACCGGCACGGACGTCGGCTACAACGAGGACGAATACGCGGCGCGTGCCGCCGCCGACCTCGAGGCGGTGTTCGACGTTCCCGTGCAGGTCTCGGCCGTGCTCGGCCGCTCGAAGATGGACGTCAGCGAGCTGTTGAAGCTCGGACCCGGCACCGTGCTCGAGCTCGACCGCCGCGTCGGCGAGGCCATCGACATCTACGTCAACAACAAGCTGGTCGCCCGCGGCGAAGTCGTCCTGGTCGAGGACAAGCTCGGCGTGACCATGACCGAAATCATCAAGACCGAACGCAGCTGATAGCGCGCGCGGCCAGACGGACAGGAGACTGACATGCGGCTTCTCATCGTTGGCACATTGAAGGGCCAGCTCACCACTGCCACCAAGATCGCGATGGACAACGGCGCCACCGTGACCCATGCCGAGGACCACGAGCAGGCCATGCGCGTGCTGCGCGGCGGCAAGGGCGCCGACCTCCTGCTGGTCGACGTCGCCCTCGACATCCGCGACCTCGTGATGCGGCTCGAGGCCGAGCACATCCACGCCCCGATCGTCGCCTGCGGCATCACCAACGACGCCCGCGCCGCGGTCGCCGCGATCCACGCCGGCGCCAAGGAATACATCCCGCTGCCGCCGGAGCCGGAGCTGATCGCCGCCGTGCTGGCCGCGGTCGCCAACGATTCCCGCGAGCTGGTCTATCGCGACGAGGCGATGGCGAAGGTGATCAAGCTGGCGCAGCAGATCGCCGGCTCCGACGCTTCGGTGATGGTCACCGGCGAGTCCGGAACGGGCAAGGAAGTGCTGGCCCGCTACGTCCACACCCGCTCGGCCCGCGCCAAGCGCCCCTTCATCTCGATCAACTGCGCCGCGATCCCCGAGCATCTCCTGGAATCCGAGCTGTTCGGCCACGAGAAGGGCGCCTTCACCGGCGCGGTTGCGCGCCGCATCGGCAAGTTCGAGGAGGCGACCGGAGGCACGCTGCTGCTCGACGAAATCTCCGAGATGGACGTCCGCCTGCAATCCAAGCTCTTGCGCGCCATCCAGGAGCGCGTGATCGACCGCGTCGGCGGCACCAAGCCCGTGCCGGTCGACATCCGCATCATCGCGACCTCGAACCGCAACCTCGCGGAAGCGGTGCGCGAAGGCACGTTCCGCGAGGACCTCCTGTTCCGCCTCAACGTCGTGAACCTGAAGATCCCGCCACTGCGCGAACGCCCCGCCGACATTCTGGAGCTCGCCCAGCATTTCGTGAAGAAATATGCCGAGGCCAACGGCGTGCCGATGCGCCCGATTTCGGCGGACGCGCGCCGCGTGCTTTCCAGCAACCGCTGGCAGGGCAACGTCCGCGAGCTCGAGAACACCATACACCGCGCGGTGCTGATGGCGCAGGGCGACGAGATCGGCCCCGATGCCATCATCACCCCGGACGGCGACCGCCTCGACCTCGCCAAGACCGCGCCGGCGGTGGCGCACGCCACGATGGCCGCTGAGCAGGTGACGCGCGCTCTGGTCGGCCGCACGGTTGCGGACGTCGAGCGCGACCTGATCCTGGAGACGCTGAAGCATTGCCTCGGCAACCGGACCCATGCCGCCAACATCCTGGGCATCTCGATCCGCACGCTGCGCAACAAGCTCAACGAATATTCCGACGGCGGCATCCCGATCACCCCGGCGGGAGCGCCGGGCGAGTATCCACGGATGCCGATGATAGGAGCGTAAGGGCTTCTGACAAGATTGAGGATGCGATGCCCGGGTCAGCCCCGGGCATTTTCTTTGCGGAGTAAGGGTTGGTGCTATGCTGGCGCCGTCCCGGCCGCGTGCGCAACTGCGTAAGAGGCCGGACGACGCCGGGAGGTACGGCGCGTGAAGCAGTTCACAATCAACACGCCGCGACATCGCTAGAGTCCCGGGGCCGCTTGCCAGGATGCCGGCGAGGGGCCGCATCCGCGTTTTGCGAACCTCCTTCAACCGAAAGGGCACGCCATGAAATGCACTTCGTGGACGATTTCCCGCTTATCGCTGATTGCAACGCTGATCGCAGCCACGGCGCCGCTCGCACGCGCCGACGTGATCATGGACTGGAACGCAAAGGCCGACGCGATCGCCGCCGAGAAGCAAATTCTTCCGGCGCCGCACAGCCGTGTCCTGTCCATGATGCACGTTGCGATGTTCGAGGCTGTCAACGCGATCGACCGCCGCTACGCGCCCTACAAGCTCGCGTTGTCCGCGGAGCGTTCGACCTCGCGGGAAGCCGCAGCGGCGGCTGCGGCTCACGATGTGCTGCTGTCGATCTATCCGGATATCAAACCCGATCTGGATTCGGCGCTGACGAGCTCTCTGGCGCCGATTGCCGAGGGCGAGTCCAAGATCGCCGGCATCGCGCTCGGGAAGGACGCCGCGGTGCAGATCATCCAGCTTCGCGCCAACGACGGCAGCAACGCTCCGGAGTCCTACCGCCCCCTCACCACAGCGGGCGTCTATGCTCCAACCGCCGTTCCGTTGTTCCAGACCACGGGCGCGACGACGCCCTGGGTCATGGCGTCGGGATCGCAATTCCGTCCCGGACCGCCACCGGCGCTCGATTCAGAGGTCTGGACCAAGGACGTCAACGAAATCCGCGAGGTCGGCGGCCGCGGCAGCCTGACCCGGACGCCTGAGCAAACGACGATCGGCCGCTTCTGGTTCTTCGTCGGCGCCCGTACCTACAATCCCATCGTCAGGCAGGCGGCATTGGCCAAGGGAATGGATCTCGTCGACTGCGCCCGCCTGTTCGCCTTGACGTCGATGACCGGCAACGATGCCATCGTCGCCGTGTTCGAGGCCAAGTATCACTACAATTTCTGGCGTCCGATCACGGCCATACGCAACGCCGATCTAACCTCGAATGCCGCGACGCCTCGCGATCCGTCCTGGCTGCCGCTCGGGGACACGCCAATGCATCCGGAATATCCCTGCGCGCACTGCATCGTCTCGGCCGCGATTTCGACCGTGCTCCAGACTGTCGTCGGAGATTTCGGCGAGTTCTCCCTGACCAGCCCGACGGCACCGGGGGTCACACGCAGATGGTCGCGGCTGCAGGACTATAGCGAGGAAGTCGCCAGTGCCCGCATCTACGCCGGCTTCCACTACCGGTTCTCGACCGAGGTCGGCAAGGACATGGGCCGAAAGATAGGTGCCCTGGTCGTCGCGACGCAGCTTCGCGGTGCCGAGGCGAAGGCCGAGCCAAGCCGGTAGTCCTGCCTGTTTGAACGCCGCAGCCCGCATGAGCGGAGCGACATGCGGGACGGCTCGCCAGCTTCCCCGGATATCGCTTCGCTCATCCGGGCTACGGGAGCTACCGAACCGAACACATGGCCGCACCGCATCCAGCGACTAGGCCGCCCCTGCGCAAGGTCCTATAACCCCGCGTGAGAACACGCGAGGAACCACATGTCTCAAGCTCAAATCACGGACTGGCTGGCATCGCAGCGGCAGGCGATGATCGATCTGCTGCGCGATGTCGTGAACATCGATTCCGGATCCTATGACAAGGAAGGCGTCGATGCGGTCGGTGCGCGGTTCGAGCGGCATTTTGCCGAGCACGGCATTCCGTTCCGGCGCGAGGCCAATGCCACGTTCGGCGACGCCATCCATGCCGACGTCGCAAAACCCGGCAGCAACGAGAAGCCGGTGCTGTTGATGGGACATCGCGACACCGTGTTCGGCAAGGGCGAGGCGGAGCGGCGCCCGTTCACGGTCAAGGACGGCCGCGCCTATGGGCCTGGCGTCGCCGACATGAAGTCCGGCGTCGTGATGAACATCTTCGTGGCCACCGCTTTCCACAAATTCGGCGGCAACCCGCATCCGATCAAGTTGCTGATCACTTCGGACGAGGAGATCGGCTCGCCCTCCTCCCGGCCCGTGATCGAGCGCGAAGGCCGCACCGCCCGCGCCGTGTTCAATTCCGAGCCGGGCCGCCCCACCGGCAACATCGTGACGGGGCGCAAGGGCGGCATCTTCATGCATCTCGCTATCACCGGCAAAGCCGCGCATTCCGGCGCCAATTTCGCCGCGGGCATCAGCGCGATCGGCGAACTCGCGCACAAGATCGTGCAGATCCACGCGCTCACGGATCTCGACAAGGGCATCACGCTCAATGTCGGCCTGGTCTCGGGCGGACAGTCCGTCAACACCACGGCGCCTTACGCCGAGGGCCAGATCGACCTGCGCTACGTCGATCCGGCCGATCGTGCGAGGGTGATGGAAGCGATCGAGACCATCGTCGCGAAATCTTTCGTGCCGGGCACGAGTGCGACGCTGACGATCAAGGGCGAGTTCGTGCCGGTGGTGCAGAGCGCGGATTCAAAGGCGCTGTTCGAAGGCTATCAGGCCGCAGCAAAGCAGGTCGGCCTCACCACGCTCCAGGGCGAATTCTCCGGCGGCTGCGCCGATTCCGGCTTCACCGCCGCGGTGGGAACGCCGACCATCTGCGGCCTCGGGCCGGTTGGCGGCCTCGCGCACACGCCGGAGGAATATCTGGAGATCGACAGCATCGTGCCGCGCGCGCAGGCGCTGGCGCTGGCGATTTTGCGGGGGTGATGAAGGTGCCGTAGGGTGGGCAAAGGCGCACTTGCGCCGTGCCCACGATTTATCTGCGCTGGATGGAAGTCGTGGGCACGCTTCGCTTTGCCCACCCTACGGACCTCCCGAGCCTCACGAATAACTCGGCGCGTCCGGCTTGCGGAAGATGTGGATGGGATCGCCGGGGATGATCACGGGCTGGCCTGAGTACATCGCGTAGGCGTAGAGCGCGAGATAGGCGATCGCCAGCGCGCCGATGGCATAGAACGCGAAGGTCGCGACGCGCTTCATCGATCCACTCCATTGCCGTCCCGAAACGGGAGGCTCAGGCGCTTCTAGAGCGATGAGGGGGAAAAGGCCAGCCTTCCGGCCCGCCTGCCCGCGCGATCAAAGGCCGCGCCGGCCGTGCGCGGGAACGCTCACTTCTGCAAGCCGCGCGACGTCCTCGTCCTGGTCGACCGCCACATACTGGCCGTGCCAATAGGCCAGCGCTGCGGTCCGCGTCGAGCTCCTGATGCCCCTGACACGGCCGATGACGATGCCGTGCGAATGCCGCTCCACGATCTCCTCGACCTCGCAATCGAAGGCCGACAGCGCGCCGACGAGCAGCGGAACGCCCGAGACCGCCGTCACCCATTTGGCGCCTTTGAAACGGTCAGCGCCCTTCAGCCCGCCCTTGCCGGCAAAGCGTTCGGCGACATCGAGCTGGTCGGCATTGAGGATGTTCACACCGAAGGCGCTGTGCCGCCGGATCAAGGGGAAAGACGAGGCATCACGATTGATGCTGACCAGCAGCGTCGGCGGCTCGACCGACAGCGAGGTCACCGAGGTCACCGTCATGCCGGTGACGTCCTTGCCGCGCCCGGCGGTGATGACGCTGACGCCGCCGGTGAGGTGGCGCATGGCGCCGCGGAAATCGGCGGACGAGACGGGGATTTCAGTCATGAGATCGCGGGGCACTACATTCATGGCATGGTTCCCGAGGCGGGGTTCCCTTGTATTTAGGTACGATCGTCCGCCGACAACAGGTGACTCAAGATCGAGCCTTCCAGACCCGCAAGCTCGGCCGAGCCGCGCTGGCGCGGCCGGCCTGCCTGAACCACGACATCATGGGCGATGCGGCCCTCTTCGATCACCAGCACCCGATCCGCCAGCGCCACGGCTTCGGCGACGTCATGGGTGACCAAAATCGCGGTAAAGCCCTGGTCGCGCCAGACGCGCTCCAGAAGACGCTGCATCGAGATCCGGGTCAGCGCATCCAGCGCACCGAGCGGCTCGTCGAAGGCCAGCACGCGCGGGCGCGAGACCAGCGCCCGGCCCAGCGCGACGCGCTGCTTCTGTCCGCCCGACAGCACCGAGGGCCATTGGTCGCGCTTGTCGGCAAGGCCGACCTCGCTCAAGGCCTTCTCGGCGCGTGCATGCGCATCGGTGGAGGCGCGATCGCGGCCGAGACCGACCTCGACATTGCCCAGCACGCGGGCCCAGGGCAACAGCCGCGGCTCCTGGAACATCACGCGGATGTCCTCGGGCTGGATGCCTTTTGGCTGAATGTCCCGGCCGAAGCTGATGCTGCCGGCGTCGATCTTGTCGAGGCCCGCGATCAAGCGCAGCAGCGTGCTCTTGCCGCAACCGCTTTTTCCCACGATGGCGACGAACTGGCCGGCGGGAATGTGCAAATCGATGCCGCGCAGCACTTCGTTGCTACCGAAGGATTTGCGCAAGCCCCGGATGCTGAGCGGCAGCCCGCTGCTCTGCGCCTCGCGCACGATTCGGGCGTGAGGCGCAAAATTGGCGCGGCTGGCGAGCTCGGTTTCCGGAAGGGAGCTACGAACGGCTGTCTGCATGTGATTCTCAGTATCTCTGCTCAATTTTTCTGGAAGGCGGGGTGCCAGGAGAGCGTCAAACGTTCCAGCACGCGGGAGGCGCTGTCGGCGAGCTTGCCGAGCAGGGCGTAGATCAGGATCGAGAGCACGACGACGTCGATCAGCATGAACTCGCGCGCCTGCATCGCCATGTAGCCGAGGCCTGAGGACGCCGCGATGGTCTCGGCGACGATCAGGGTCAGCCACATGATGCCGAGCGCGAAGCGGATGCCGACGAAGATCGACGGCAGCGCGCCCGGGAAGATCACGCGGCGGAACAATTCGCCGTCGGTCATGCCGTAGATGCGGCCCATCTCGATCAGCTGCGGATCGACGGTGCGGATGCCGTGCAGCGTGTTGAGGTAGATCGGGAAGAACACGCCCAGCGCCACCAGGAACAGTTTTGCGCTCTCGTCGATGCCGAACCACAGGATGACCAGCGGGATCAGCGCCAGATGCGGCACGTTCCGCACCATCTGCAAGGTGGTGTCGGTGAGCTTGGCCGAGAGCTGCGACAGGCCGTTGGCGAGGCCGAACGCGAAGCCGATGCTGCCGCCGATCAAAAAGCCGATCGAAGCGCGCCAGAACGAAACCCAGATGTTGCGAACGAGCTCGCCGGAGAGCAGCAGCTTCCAGCCGGCGAGCAGGACGTCGCTCGGGGCCGGCAGCACCCGCGTCGGCACGAAGCCGGTCACGCTGGCGACCTGCCAGATCGCGATGATGGCGAGCGGCACGATCCACTGGATCAGGCCGTCGATCCGCGGCAAACGAAAGCTGCGCGGAAGTGAAACGCTGTCGATCACGCTCATGACTGCGACACCCGATGTTGCGGACGGAAGTCGCTGCCGACCGTCTCGCCGAACGGACCGCCGTTGAAGTGCAGCTTGGTCACGTTGGAGGGCTGCTCCAGCGCGAGCAGCGGGAACACCAGCTCGGCGAAGCGATAGGCCTCCTCCAGATGCGGGTAGCCCGACATGATGAAAGTATCGATGCCGATGTCCTGATACTCCCTGATGCGGGCCGCGACGGTCTCGGCATCGCCGACCAGCGCCGTACCGGCACCGCCGCGCACGAGGCCGACGCCGGCCCAGAGGTTCGGGGCGATCTCGAGCTTGTCGCGCTTGCCGCCGTGAAGCTGCGCCATTCGCTGCTGGCCGACGGAGTCCATGCGGGCAAAGTTCTTCTGCGCCAGCGCGATGGTGTCGTCGCTGACATGCTTGATCAGCTCGTTCGCGGCACCCCAGGCTTCCTCGTTGGTCTCGCGAACGATGACATGAAGGCGGATGCCGAAGGAGAGTTTTCGGCCCCGCGCGCTTGCGACCGCCCTCACCTTCGCAATCTTCTCGGCGACCAGGGCCGGTGGCTCGCCCCAGGTGAGATATTTGTCGACGGTATCGACGGCGACGTCGATGCCGGCATCGGACGAGCCGCCGAAATAAAGCGGCGGGTGCGGCGACTGCACCGGCGGGAACAACAACTTGCCGCCCTCGACATGGATGTGCTTGCCCTCGACATTGACGGTCTTGCCGGCGAGCAGGTCGCTATAGACGTTGAGAAATTCGCGGGTGACCTCGTAGCGCTCGTCATGGCCGAGGAAGATGCCGTCGCCCTTGTTCTCGACGGGATCGCCGCCGGTGACGACGTTGACGAGCAGCCGGCCGCCCGTGACGCGATCGAGCGTCGCGGTCATGCGCGCGGCGACACCAGGCGATTGCAGGCCGGGGCGGACGGCGACGAGGTAGCGCAGCCGCTCGGTGAACGGCGCAACTGACGAGGCGACGATCCAGGAATCCTCGCAGGACCGCCCGGTCGGCAACAGTACGCCGAAATAGCCGAGCTGGTCGGCCGCCTGCGCGATCTGGCGCAGATAGTTGAAGTTGACCTCGCGGCCGCCGATGCCGGTGCCGAGATAGCGGCCGTCGCCGTGGGTCGGCAGGAACCAGAGGATATTGGCGCTGGGTTGCGTGCTCATGACTTTGCTCACGATCCTGACTTCCGAGCGACGTCGGAGATCTTGATGGATTTGGGGATCAGGCCCAGCGCGAAGAACGCGTCGGCCACCTGCTGCTGGTCGGCGATGACGGCATCCGTGATCGGCTTGATGCCGTAGGACTGTCGCTTCAACGCCACTTCGACCACGGGCACCGACAATCCGATCGCCGGAGCAAGCTGCTCGGCCACTGCATGAATGTCGCCTTTGGCCCAGTCGTCGACCGTGCTGAGCTCGGCGAGCACGACGTCGACGATCTTCGAATTGGCATCGAGGAATTTTTTCGAGGAGAAATAGAACTGGTAGTTGGCGACGATGCCGGTGCCATCAGCGAGCGTGCGCGCGCCGGTGGCCGCTTCCGCGGCGGCCTGGAACGGATCCCAGATCACCCAGGCATCGACCGCGCCGCGCTCGAAGGCGGCGCGCGCATCGGCGGGCGCGAGGAAGACCGGCTCAACTTCCGAATATTTCACGCCAGCCTTCTCCAGCGCTTTGACCAGGAGGTAGTGGACGTTGGAGCCCTTGTTGAGGGCGACCTTCTTGCCCTTGAGCTCAGTGACCGATTTCAGCGGGCTGTCCTTCGGCACCAGGATCGCCTCGCCTTGTGGGGCCGGCGGCTCAAAGGCGACATACTGGATCGGCGCGCCGGCGGCCTGCGCGAAGATCGGCGGGGCTTCACCGGTGTTGCCGAAATCGATCGCGCCGACATTGAGCGCTTCGAGCAGCGGCGGTCCGGAGGGGAATTCGGTCCACACCACCTTGTAGCCGTCGGCGGCGAGCTTCGGCTCCAGCGTGCCCTTGCTCTTGAGCAGCACCAGCTTGCCGTATTTTTGGTAGCCGATGCGGACCACCTTGTCCTGACCGTAGGACGTGCCGACCGCGGCGGCGACGATGCCGATCGACAGCACGAAGGCCGCGATCAGACGCTGGATGATACGCCTCATGTTCAAACCCCTGTGTGTGGGAAGGCTGGTCGGCACGATCAGGCTGCCGGATTGCGCCAGACGATGTCGCGGATCGCGATCGGCTTCGGGATCAGGCCGAGCTTGTAGAAGCGATCGGCGACGCCCTGCTGGGTCGCGACGATGTCGTCGGTGACGGGGCCGACGACGAAGGACGACCGGTTCGCCGCGATGGTCTGGATCTCCAGCGGAATGCCGGTCACCGCGGCGAGAGACTTCGCGACTTCGTCGCGATGCTGCTCGGCCCATCTGGCTGTCGCGGTGGTGACGTCGACGATCTGCTGCAGGATCGCGCCGTGGTTCTTCGCGAAGTCGCGGTTGGCGATGTAGAAGGAATTGGTCTTGGTGACCTCGCGCGCGTTGATCAGGATGCGGCCGTTCTGCCTGGTCTCGCCGATCGCGAAGTACGGATCCCAGATCGCCCAGGCTTCGATGCTGCCATTGGCAAAGGCGGGGCCTGCGTCCGGCGGCGTCAGATAAACCGGCGTGATGTCGGCATAGGCCAGGCCCGCCTTCTCCAGCGTCTGCACCACGATGTTGTGCGCGCTCGAGCCTTTGGTGAAACCGACGCGCTTGCCTTTCAGCTCGGTGATGGCGCGGATCGGCGAATCCTTCGGCACCAGAATGCCCTGGCCGTTGGTGATGGGCTGGCCCGCGGCATAGACGATCGCGGCGCCAGCGGCCTGCGCGAACACCGGCGGGGAATCGCCGACTGCGCCGTAATCGACGCTGCCGACATTCATCGCTTCCATCGTCGGCGGGCCCGAGGAGAACTCGACCCATTTCACCTCGATGCCGAGCGGCGCGAAATGTTTTTCCAGCGCGGCCTGCTGGCGCGTGATGACCAGCACGCCGTTCTTCTGAAAGCCGATACGAATTTCCTTCACCGCGCCTTGCGCAAGTGCGGGCGAGGCGAACGCAGCGGCGGCCGCGGTTCCGATCGAGAGTTTGAGAAAATCACGACGCTGCATTCCACACTCCCGGCCGCGTGCGGCCGTCATTCATTCCAGTTCGGGAATGATGGTGCGGGTTGTCGGAGGTGTCGAGACGTGCGGAAAAATAGCGATGCGAGCACTGCGCGTGCGGCAGCGCGCATGATTAATCTTTCAAGCGGCCGCGATGATGCAGAGGGATTTTTTCTGCACGCGAATGTGAGCGCACCGCCCCGAGACTCAAAATGTCGAAAACGACCCCATGCACAGTAGCCGGCAATAGCGGGATCAATGACTTACGTGGCAGGCGACTTGCGCGGCAGGCGATACCGATTGCTGCGTCGGGCAAAACAGGAGCATGATGGCATGATCGCGGAGTAGGAGCTGTCGTGGCGTGAAGCTCCCGCCACCACCTCCGCTGTCATTCCCCGCGTAGGCGGGGAATCCAGTATTCCAGAGACGTCAATACTTCACATGACTGCCGCGGCGTACTGGATCGCCCGCTCCAGTGCGCAATTGCGCACAAGGCCGAGCGATGACACCGTCCTTGCGGCGCGGGTTCGCGCTGCAAGCTAATGCCACCGCACCGGCAGATTCTGCAGTCCGCGAAACGCCCAGCCGCCGATCCGCACCGGCTCGTCATCGGCGATCTCGATCTGCGCCGCCCGCGCGAACACGGTCGGCAGCGCGACGTCGGCGATCATGGCGCGGGAGGCCCACGCGCCGGCGCAGAAATGCGGGCCGGCGCCGAACGCGACGCTCTTGGTCGTATCACGCCGCACGTCGAACTGATCCGCGCGCTCAAAATGCCTCTCGTCGCGATTGGCGGAACCGAACATCAGGAACACGCGCTCGTCCGTCTCGAAGGCGACGTCGCGGATGCTCCACGGCTTGGCGATGCGGCGCGGCGACATACCGATCGGCGAGATCCAACGGGCATATTCCTCGAACGCCTCGAGCCAGGTCACCTCGCCCCTGCGCACCAGATCGAGCTGTTCGGGATGGGTCAAGAGCGCCCACACCGTCCCGGCGATGGCCTTGCGCGGCTCGTTCTGGCCGCCTGAGATCGCGAGTTTGACGTTTGCGCGCACGCTCTCCATCGGCATGCCGGAGGCGAGAAGCACGCCCAAAATGCTCTGGTCGGGCTGCTTGCGCATCACGGGCAGGATGTCGTCGATCGCAGCATCGATGCCCGACGTCGCGGCATGGCAGCGCGCCTCGACCTCAGGATCGCCGGCGTAGTTGGCGATGCCCTCGATCATACCCTGCGACCACGCGTCCATGTCGCCAAAGCCGATATTGGTGAGGCCGGTGATCGACTTCAGGCATTCGCCGGAGAACGGCAGCGCGAACTCGCGCATGAAGTCGATCCGCCCCGGCGCGATCGCATCGAGGATGCGGTCGGCATGGGCCTGGAACAGCGCGGTCCAATGCGCTTTCACCGTCTTCGGCGACACCGTCGGAAACATCGCGCGGCGCTCGACCTGGTGCGCTTCGCCGTCCTTGCGCATCATGTTGTGGCCCATCAGCCGGTTCATCAGGCCTGCGGGCTGGTGCGAGGAGAACACGTCGATCTGCTTCTCGGAGATCGAGATGTCGTCGCGGCTGGTCAGCAGCGTGGAGCCGAGCTGCGGCACGAACGCGATCGGTGCCTCTTTCCGCATCTTCGCGAGCATCGGATAGGGATCAACCCAGAACGCGACAGGGTCGATGTCGATGCGCGGCGCGGTGCTCAAAGCGGCCTCCCCTGGGGTCACGTTTCCTTCAGGCCAGATTAGCGAATTCGGGCAACCGGGTCTGTCCCTAGCGATTGGGACAGACGGAATTGGCGGGTGTCCGCCGGCAACGATCTATTAATCGTGAGCGCGTGCCTCACGTGCGATTTGATCGATTATCGCCTAAGTTGCAATCGACGTCATCGAACGCTTTGGTGCAAGCCGCATGCAACCATATGATTGGGCTATTGTCCTGTACTACGCGTGGCCCATCATCTTGATACCCGCGGGATGGCTCGTCTTGGGGCGATTGTGCCGGGAACGCGCAGCTTCCGGAGCGTCGATGATCGAATTGCGGGAGCAGCACCTCGCAGAAACATACCGGATGAGCGCTGTGATGGAGAGGATCGCAGCCGTTCTCGAGAAGAACCGCGGGAAATGATCAATGTTACTGGCTTTGGAGGTTGAGGATGGCTGTGGCCGACATACTGCTTGCGATGTACTCCTGGTGGCCGTTCATCCTGATCGTGGGTGGATCGATCCTGGCGATGCGCGCGATGCGCCAACGCACCTCGTCAGGCGCTACGATGATCGATCTCTATGAGGAGCAGATTGCCGAAACGCGCCGAACGAACGCAGGACTGGAGCGGATCGCTGCTGCTCTCGAGCTTGGGATTGGCACGGCACGATCCCAGGCTGACAGGGATGGCGAAACCGCTTGAACGCGCAAAGCGTCCGCAAAACGAAATCGATGGTACGACGGTGAGCACCCCAATCCAAGAAGGCATCGATCCATTTGGCGAGACCGCTGGACTCCAGATCGCGCGGACATTGCGTGGATGCTTTTGACCGCAATGATCACTGTCGCCATCTTTGCAGCCGTTGTGATTTATTACCCTTTCCTGTCACAGCGAAAGGCCAGTGCGGGCTTCGGACCCGACTGGGATTGCACACCTCACCCCAGCAGCGAACCCACTTGCATCAAGAAGATTGATCGGTAGATCAGCCTGGATGTGCGGCTTCGGAGCCGAGCTACCGGGCCTCGGCGATCTTCGCTCCAGATGGCAGCATCTGCGCGTTAGCTGCCAAGGGCCGCTTCGATGGCGGTGCCGGGTCCGGCAACCGGAACGCGGCGTCGGCCGGCGTGCCCTGGGATGGTCTGCGGGCAGCGCTTGCCGGAAGCACGATCACTTTCGCTCCGACCTTCACACGCTCATAGAGGTCCATGACGTCCTCATTGGTCAGCCGGATACAGCCGGACGACACCCGCTTGCCGATCGTATCGGGCTTGTTGGTGCCATGAATTCGATATTCGGTCTCGCCCAGATACATCGCCCGGGCGCCGAGCGGATTGCCGGGGCCACCTGCCATGAACCGCGGCAGATAAGGCTGACGCGAGACCATCTCCGTAGGCGGATGCCAATCCGGCCATTCCGCCTTACGGGCCACAGTCTGCTCGCCGGACCAGGTGAAACCTTCGCGGCCAACACCAATGCCGTAGCGCAACGCCTGGGTGTCGTTCAGAACCAAATAGAGGAATGTGTTCCTGGTATCGATGATCACGGTGCCGGGCGTCTGGCGGCTGGCGTAGTCAACCACCTGCCGGACCAATGCTCCGGGACCATCAGCGTCGGCTTTTGGTGGTTCGACCAGCGGCGCCGGGGCCGGAATCGGAGCGGGAGCCGGCGCTGCTGCATGAACCGGAGGTGCCACGTAAACCGGACTTGACGATGCCTTGGCTTCCTGTGCGGACGGCTTGCGTGCCGGCTGCACGCTCGCCGGGCCGGACAGCAAACCGTAGCCCAATGCGGCGACAGCCACGGCGCCAATGGCAACTCTCGCGGCCATTGGGATTGCGAGCGTCTCCGCCTTTCCACGTTTGGCCCGCTTCTTCATCGCTTTCCCCTGGTCACCATGCCCAAGAGAGGTACCCAGCAAAATTTAAGAAACTTCGAAGCGATGCCGTCCAGGCTGGAACCGTCAGCGATGGTTAACGCCGGCTCTTGTTCGGCGGCATCAAAATTCGGAGTACCGCTTGATATTGAGCTAGCGACGTGGACAACGCGCCTCTCATCGCGGAACGAGCGAGGCCTGAATCGCCCGGCGGAGCGGCCCCGCTCCGACCTTGACCGCTTCAAGCCCGACAGCCGACATTCTGAGGCCAGAGACAGACGACAGCTAAGGGCCAACAGCGGACATCGAACGAGTCCGATGTGCTCTGTTAAGGGCCCAAAATTGCCCTATGGCCGACGCCTTTTAGAACCGAGGATACGATAAACTCCGATGGCGAGATCGCCCGCGGACGTACGTACTAACCACCGAGGGATTTGGCCAAGCTTTCCAAATTCTGCGGCCGCACCTCGATTAGGCCATGCCGGGGAGCATCGATATCGGCGATCAGGAGGAACGCAATCGAAATGATCAGAGGCAGCACAAACACAAGCGCTCTCCCCGCCTTACCACTTCTAGATCGATAGCCCACCAGCGCGTTGGCGCATAACGAGATGATCGCCATCAGATACCACGCAGCAATGGGGATCCGATTCCAGAATGCAGCCTGCGCATAGCCCTGCGAGTTGATTACGTCGTTCATGCCCGCAAGTGCCAGCGCTTCGACCGGTGTCGGCTGCGCTGCCGACGAGGCACGGACTGCAGACCAGAGATCTGCTTGCAATTTGCTTGTCCGCTCGTCGATCACCTTGCGCTGATCGTCGTCCTTGTTGAGGTAGAACAGGATTCTCAGACGGGTGTATTCCGCAAGAAGCTTGCGAACGTTCGCAGCGTTGGCGGACGGCAAAAAGTCCGAGCGCAATATTTCGGTCCCGATGGCGTTGGCTTCAGCCTCCTCGAAATTCTTGCGCTGGTCATAGCGATTCATCGCCATGGAGAAACTGAAGCCGATAATCAGGCCAAGCAGCGTCAGTGTAGCCGCGAGGATGATACCGAGATGTTCATTGTGTTCAGCGTCAGTTTCTGGAAAGCGCCTGCGCAACCAGGAGCCTGCCAGTGCGATTACCGATAGCGCCACGAAAAAAAGCATGAACAAAAGCAGAGGGTAGTGTGTCAGTTTGTCCATGGCTAACCCCATTGGGCTACCAACTTACTCCAAAACTGAATGTCTCCCATAGCGGCGATTGGCGCGGGCAAGTGGCGAACTCAACCGCTCAAGTCGGCTTTGGGTCACAAGCGGCCCTCAGCGGGCATCACCGTGAAGGTCAGCTAGGGGCCACAATCGGACATTGAGGCGCGGCGTGATATAGCCAATGCACGCCAGCCGCCACGAGAGGAAAGATGCCACGCCCACTTACCCTCCAAGAGCGCGACTTAATCGTCTATATTCTTGGTCAGTCTTCATCTTCGCACGGCCATTTTGACCTCGTAGAGGAAATGAACGACGGCGGGATGGGTAGCCTTCGCTTTGTCGGTAGCGCAGACCGGCGTTTGGGCAAGTGCATTGGCGAAGCTGAATTCGATGATGCAGATGGAGTGCCGGTCTCGGTCGCGCTAAACATCGATCAGCGGGGGGAATTGTATGAACTCGATTTTTGGAAAGTGGATTTTTCGCCGCTACAACGGATCGCAGCCCTTAGTGATCTCCGCCCTCCAACGTTGGTGCGCCACAGACGCTCGGCTGAACCAGCCTCGAAGCCTTGATCAACTCGGCTCAGCCAGGTCTGCAACGGGTCATAAGCTGCCATTGAAGACGAGCCACATGTTTTACTCGATCCTGACCGGCTTTCTTCCCGATGCCCTAAAGTCTATCTTGGTTGAAAAGACACGAGAGGCAGCGAAATGCTACCGGCACCAATCACTTATTGCTTCTACCGTTGTCGCGGGCTCTGCCTTCACACTTGGGTCGTCGCGACTTTCGCAATCATGATGGCCGCCGCTCCACTGCAGGCTTCAACAGCACCAAAAACGTCAGCGTGCGGATACCTCGCTGGTCTAATTGATAAGGCACCGCCAACAGGGCCGTTGTTCCTGCCCAGCTATCCGACCGTCGAATCGGGGCCTCTGCATGGCGCCGCCTACCTCTATGACAATGCGGTAGCCGCCATCGCATTGGTCGGTTGCGGTGAGCAAGACAAAGCGTATCGGATTGGCTCGGCGATTCTCTGGGCCATCGACAACGACCGCACCTGGCATGATGGACGGCTCAGGAACGCGTACGCCGCGGGTGTGGTGGCGAATGGTCCCGTCAAACTTCCAGGGTGGTGGGACAATACTCAGAACAAATGGTTAGAGGATCGATATCAGGTGGGCAGCGATGTTGGTAACATGGCATGGGCCATGTTGGCGTTGCTGTCGATTGATGATGTGAACACCGGCTCTCGGTTCCGCGATGGTGCCGCACGGCTCGGCGCCTGGGTCGCGCAATGGGCCGATACGCGCGGTACTGGCGGTTTCACTGGCGGTACGTTTGGGCACGAACCGACGCGGGAAGTGCGGACATGGAAATCGACTGAACATAATACTGACCTCGCTGCCGCGTTTGGCCTTCTTGCGATCCGTACAGGCGATTCGCGCTGGCGCGATAAGGCAACGGTTGCTGATTACTTCGTAAATGCGATGTGGGATCCGGGGTGCGCCTGTTTCGCCGCAGGGACCGCTGAAGACGGGATCACGCATAATCCGATTTTGGCTCTGGATGCCCAGATCTGGCCTTTAACAGCGCTTCACGGAGCGGCCGGGAAATTTGCATCGGCAATGACGACCGCCGAACAGCGAATGAGTGTCGGCGGAGGCTTTTCTTACGGTGAAGACCGGGACGGTGTGTGGACCGAAGGGACGGGCCAAATGGCTCTCTTGATGAAATTGCTCGGCAGGACTGAGAGGGCAGAATCGTTGATCGCTGTCATCGAATCCCAGAGGTCGCCCGATGGTGGGTTCTATGCCACGACTGTCCGCGCGTTACCGACGGGGTTCGTGTTGGACACCGACCCGACCAAGCCGCGACACTATTTCCGATTGTCACATCTTGGCGCAGCTTCGTGGGCTGCCCTCGCGGAACGTGGGTTCAATCCCTTTACGATGACAAAAGGACTTCCCTAGCTGAGCCGCAGTGCTTCTCGTCTCAGCCGTTTCGGTCTGTTTTGATTTCGATATGTCCGCAAAGGGTCAAACTGCGAATAACTCAGGTTGAGCAAATCTGGTCCGCTCGGCAGCGGTGAGCGGACCTCCGTCAGACGCGGCGCTACTTCGGTGAAGGGCCAGAAGCGGTCGTCAGCTGGCAGACAAGTGCCTGCCCGCCTCCATGCTGGCGCACTCAGAAACGAGAGCTACTCTCCGGCATGAAACAGACGGCCCTTTTGGGGCCGCCTGATTCAGCCTCAGAGCGGATGACCTATTGGCAGAGATGCCGGAGACCGTCAGCACCCTTGAAATAGGTGCCGGGCCTGCAGACGATGCCGTTGCGGGCAGCATACGCATTCCAGTTGCCGTGCCAGCCCATCTCGTCGGCCCCGGACATCGCGTACGAATTGCCCCAGCTGCCAACGGTAGCGCCCGCCGCCGCCGCCGGCTGCCGATATACCGTTCGCCGATTCGATTGCCGATATTGATAGCCGCCGGTGGGAGTACTCCCGGTTCCAAGACCCGTGCAGCTCGCGAATTCAGCTTGGCATTCGTCAGGATTGGAAAGGGCCGCCTGCGCCAGTGCAGCAGAGCTGGACAGGGCGGATGCCGCAATCACGACCGCAGCAAGAACTTTTAGATTTATCATGGCTTCCTCCTTGCGCTTGAACCGTGGCACAATGCCACGTCTGATAGTAGCCGATCGACGTTTGCGAGCCTGTGCTACTTCGGCAAAACTCGCATCGCCGCGAATATCCGCTACGGGCCAGGAGCTGTGACATACCGCGCCCAGTACGGTTTGGACTGACTGGCCTACAGGTTGATGTCGCCGCCAAACTTCGGCGGCGGCGGCGGAAGATATTTTCCATCTATCGTCGTGGTAGACCCGGGTGAGCCCGGCGTGCCGATGGTTTGCTGCGCAAGGCTGGTTCCCTGCGCGCACAGCAAACAAGCGGCGATGAGTGCGGTGCCACAAAGCAGCAAGTTGCGGCGGTTTACCAAGCGGCTTTCTGGCCTTGAGCTATCGTCACCTGACGGGCACGGGTCATCGAAAGCTCCCTCTCGGAGACATAAGAACCCTGTGGACGCTACCCGAGGCTCAATCCGCAACGCTTCAGTTGATCTAGATCAACGTTCCGCCCACGGATCCGAAACGTCAGCTTCGGGTCAAAAGGCGACGATCCCCGAGGGTGGACTGCGTGTCCGCTTTGCTCTCGGAAGCAGGTATCGCGGGCTTAGAGTCTCGTCAATTTAGGCCGTGAGGCCCCGCCAGCAGGCGCAGCACGATCGAGAACAATTCGTTCTGCGAGGAGATGCCGAGCCGCTGATAGGCGCGCTTGCGGTAGGTCAGGGTCGAATGCAGGCTGATGCCGAGCCCTTGCGAGATCGCCTCGGAGCTGAAACCGAGCAGGATGCGGCGGCAGACCTCCTGCTCGCGCGGTGTCAGGTTCGAGAGTGGCGCGCGCGTCGCGAACAGTGTCGAGAGATCGGGCGCCAGCTTCTCCTGAAAATGACGCGCGATACTCGCGCCGATCGCCGGCGCGATCGCCTGAAGCCGCTGGCGTTGCGCGGCGCTGAAGCGACCCTGGGACGTGATGCGATAGAAATTGACGTAGAAGCAGGTGTCGCCCGTCCAGATCGCGGTCGCGCATTTGTCGACGATGCCGGAATCGTGGAAGAAGATCTTGCGGTAGCGCGCGCCGTACATGCGGGGTGCGAAGCTCGGCAGCATGATCGGCGCAGTGCCCTCGCCTTCGAACAGCGCATCGCGGTTGGGATCGGATTCATGGAACTGGCCGGCATAGGCGGCGCCGAGATCGCCGCCGATCGGGATATTGCCGGCATCGAGCAGGCAGGTCGCGGCACCGGCACGGCTCAGCGCGAACACCATGCAATGACCGACATCGGCCTGGCGACGCAGCGTGTCGATCAGGACTTTTGGGAAATCGGAGCGGCCGATGGCGAGCACCGCGGGCGTGATATCGCCAGCCGCTGCAGTCGAGGCCGTGCCGTGGGGCCGCATTGGTTTCCTCCGTCAGAGGCCGTTTTGCGGTAGGATAGCAGCAACGATTGGGCGCTGAAAGTCGGCGGCGCCTGCATATGCCGCTTCTGGGTCCCGGCTCTGCGCCGCAACGCTGGCGCGTTGTGGCTTGTCCGGGACACGGGAGCGAGTGCGTCGATCGACAGTCTCGTGCCCCGGACGCAGCGCAGCACGGAGTGATGCGCTGCAGAGCCGGGGCCCATGCCGGATGCAGATTCCCTACCCCGCCGCCTTCGCCGGGGCGACGTTGATCGCGAGCTTGCCGTAGCGATCCGTGAAAGCCTCGGTGTCGATCTCCTCCAGCTTGATCTCGCCGCTCATGACGCCCTGCTTCCAGGCCTCCTGCGCCGGATCGTTCTGGAACTCAGGCATCACCTCGCGGCCGAACAGCTCGAGCGATTCGCAGATGTGCTCGTGGCTGTTCTTGCCGGCCTGGTTGAGCAGGATGACCTGGTCGATATGCGAGGACTGGAAGCGCTTGAGCTTCCTGCGGATCGTCTCCGGCGAGCCGATCAGGCCGCCACGCAACGCCGCTTCCTGTGCCTCGGGATTGTCGCGCTTCCACTTGTTGTACTCGTCCCACATGTTGATCGTGTAGGGCGCGGGCCGCTGGCGGTTCTGCGAGGCGCCGTAGAAGCGCAGCGCGAACTGGAAGAAGGTGGCGCCGTCGGCGCGGGCGCGCGCCTCCTCGTCGGTCTTGGCGCACATGAAGAACGACACCAGCGCCATGTTCGGGTTGATCTGGTAGTCGGCCAGTTTATGCAGCCGCTTGGTCATCGCGTTGTAATAGGCGTGCACCCAGGCGTGCGCGGCGTCGGCGCTGACGAACTGGAAGCCGAGCGCGCCAAAACCGTGACGGCCGGCACGCTCGATGGTCGGCAGTTGCGAGCACGCCATCCACAACGGCGGATGCGGCTTCTGCACCGGCTTTGGCACGACGTTGCGCAGGGGAATGTCGAAATACTTGCCGTGATGCTCGCTGCCCGCATCCTTGAACATCGGGAAGATCGCGGCAACGGCTTCCTCGAACACTTCCTTCTTGGTCTCCATGTCGCGGCCGAACGGGGTGAGCTCGGTGATCGAGGCGCTCTCGCCCATGCCGAACTCGCAGCGGCCGTTCGAGAGCAGATCGAGCACCGCAACACGCTCGGCAACGCGCGCCGGGTGATTGGTGGTGAGCTGCAGGATGCCGTGCCCGAGCCGGATGTTCCTGGTGCGCTGGCTTGCGGCAGCCAGGAAGGATTCCGGTGACGGCGAGTGCGAATATTCCTCGAGGAAATGATGCTCGACCACCCAGGCATGGTCGTAACCGAGCTTGTCGGCGAGTTCCATCTGCGAGAGGGCATTCTGGTAGAGCCGGAGCTCGTCGCCGGCCACCCAGGGCCGCGGCAGCTGCAGCTCGTAGAAGATGCCGAACTTCATGGCGTCGCTCTCCCGCTTATTTTTGTTAAGCTCATCTTAGGGTGTGAGGCGGAGCTGTCTACGGAGCAGCAATTCCGCCGCGCGGGAGAATGATCCCGAGCCTGGCATGGCGACGCATACCCGCCTCGGCGCCGCCGCTGCGACATCCGCGCAAGTCGACAGGTTGATCCAGATCAACGCCACCGCGGGCCGATTGCAGCAAAAGGGCTGCAAGGCAACGGCCCGGATGCCGTCCCGCTTCCCATACCATCCCGAAGAGACCGAATATGTCGGCCCCTGACGACACGACTTCGCGCGTGCGCCGCAAGCGCATGGAGATTTTCGCTTTCCTGTTCCTGACCGCGATCGTGATGCCCGTCCTCGCGGTCGGAACAGTCGGCTCCTATGGGCTCGGCGTCTGGATCTACCAGATGTTTGCCGGTCCTCCCGGCCCACCGCCCTCCCCGCATTGATCTCCTCCAAGCGAAAGACAGGCATCATGGCCCAAGCCTCACTCAACCGCCGCGCATTGATCACCGGCCGGGTCCTCAGCGCCGAGCGCGTCATCTCTCCGCCAGGCTGCGAGATCGCCAGCATCATCGTGCAAGCGCGCCCCGAGCGCCTCGCCGAACTCGAAGCTGAGATCGCCGCGCTGCCCGGCTGCGAGATCCATGGCCGCGATGCGCGCGGCAAGCTCGTCGTCGTCACTGAGGCGCCGGACGCCGGCAGCCTTGGCACCCTGCTCAACACCATCCAGTCGCTGCCCAACGTCTATTCCGCAGCGCTGGTCTTCCACGCCATCGAAACCGCCTAAGGGCCGGGAGAGCCATCATGACATCGCCAAAGCTCGACCGCCGCCAGATGCTCAAGCTCGAGGCTGCCGCGATTGCGGCCGCCGCCGCAGGCATGCCGGCTCCGGCGCTCGCCGCCAATCTCGTCACCGAGCGCGACAACAGCGAAATGAAATGGGACAAGGCCGCCTGCCGCTTCTGCGGCACCGGCTGCTCGGTGATGGTCGCGACGAAGGACAATCGCGTCGTCGCCACCCACGGCGACATCAAGGCCGAGGTCAACCGCGGCCTCAACTGCGTCAAGGGCTACTTCCTCTCCAAGATCATGTACGGCCATGACCGCCTGACCCAGCCGATGCTGCGCAAGACGGGCGGCAAATACGACAAGAACGGCGAGTTCACGCCCGTGTCCTGGACCGAAGCCTTCGACATCATGGAGGTGAAGTGGAAGGAGGCGTTCAAGAAGCGCGGGCCCAACGGCGTCGCCATGTTCGGCTCCGGCCAGTGGACGATCTGGGAAGGCTATGCGGCCTCGAAGCTGTTCAAGGCCGGCTTCCGCACCAACAACATCGATCCCAATGCGCGGCACTGCATGGCTTCCGCCGTCGCCGGCATGATGCGCACTTTCGGCATCGACGAGCCGCCCGGCTGCTACGACGACATCGAGGCGACCGACGCCTTCGTGCTGTGGGGCTCCAACATGGCGGAGATGCACCCCATCCTGTGGACGCGCCTCGCCGACCGCCGGCTGTCCGCGCCGCATGTCCGCGTCGCCGTGCTCTCGACCTTCGAGCACCGCTCGTTCGACCTCGCCGACATCGGCATGGTGTTCAAGCCGCAGACCGACCTCTACATCCTCAACGCTATCGCCAATCACATCATCAAGACCGGTCGGGTGAACAAGGACTTCGTCGCCGCGCATACGATTTTCAGGCGGGGGCAGACCGATATCGGCTACGGTTTGAGGCCGGAGCATCCGCTTCAGAAAAAGGCAACGGGTGCAGCGAAGGCCAACGACTCCACCGACATGAGCTATGACGAGTACGTCAAGTTCGTGTCGGAATACACGCTGGAAAAGGCAGCCGAGATGTCCGGCGTGCCGCTGAACCGGCTGGAGGCGCTCGCCGAGCTCTACGCCGATCCCAAGACCAAGGTGGTCTCGTTCTGGACCATGGGCTTCAACCAGCACACCCGCGGCGTCTGGTGCAACAACCTCGTCTACAACATCCATCTTCTGACCGGAAAGATCTCCTCGCCCGGCAACAGCCCGTTCTCGCTGACCGGCCAGCCCTCGGCCTGCGGCACCGCGCGCGAGGTCGGCACTTTCTCGCACCGCCTGCCCGCCGACATGGTCGTGACCAACAAGGCGCATCGCGACCACGCCGAGCACATCTGGCAGCTGCCCGAAGGCACCATTCCCGACAAGAACGGCGCGCACGCCGTGCTGCAAAGCCGAATGTTGAAGGACGGCCTGATCAATGCCTATTGGGTGCAGGTCAACAACAACCTCCAGGCCGGCCCCAACGTCAACGAGGAGACCTATCCCGGCTTCCGCAACCCCGACAATTTCATCGTGGTCTCGGACGCCTATCCGACCGTGACGGCACTGGCCGCCGATCTGATCCTGCCGACTGCGATGTGGGTGGAGAAGGAAGGCGCCTACGGCAATGCCGAGCGGCGCACCCAGTTCTGGCACCAGCTCGTCACCGCGCCCGGCGAAGCCAAGTCGGACCTCTGGCAGCTCATGGAATTTTCAAAACGCTTCAAGATCGAGGAGGTCTGGCCCGAGGAGCTGATCGCCAAGAAGCCGGACGTTCGCGGCAAGACGCTGTTCGATGTGCTCTACAAGAACGGCCAGGTCGATAAATTCCCTGTTACGGAGATCGAACAAGGCTATTCCAACGAGGAAGCCAAGGCATTCGGCTTCTACGTGCAGAAGGGCCTGTTCGAAGAATATGCCCAGTTCGGCCGTGGCCATGGCCATGACCTCGCGCCGTTCGAGACCTATCACCGCGAGCGCGGCCTGCGCTGGCCCGTCGTCAACGGCCAGGAGACGAAGTGGCGTTTCCGCGAGGGCCGCGACCCCTACGTCAAGCAAGGCACCGACGTGCAGTTCTACGGCTATCCCGACGGCAAGGCGCGCATCTTCGCGCTGCCGTTCGAGCCGGCGGCGGAATCGCCCGACAACGAATATCCCTACTGGCTCTCGACCGGCCGCGTGCTGGAGCACTGGCATTCCGGCACCATGACGCGCCGCGTGCCCGAGCTGTACAAGGCCTTCCCCGAAGCCGTGTGCTTCATGCATCCCGACGACGCGGCGGATGCCAAGCTCCGTCGCGGGGACGAGGTGAAGGTGGTCTCCCGCCGCGGCTTCATCCGCGCTCGGGTCGAAACGCGCGGTCGCGACCGGCCGCCGAAGGGCCTCGTCTTCGTGCCGTGGTTCGACGAGTCCAAGCTGATCAACAAGGTGACTCTGGACGCGACCGATCCGATTTCGCTGCAGACCGACTTCAAGAAATGCGCCGTGCGCATCGAGCGGGTGAACCTGTCATGATGAAACGATCCGCAATCGCCCTGCTCGCCTTCGCGATCGCCGCGGGCGCGAGCTCGCTGACCGCACAGACCGTCACCTCAGGCCTGCGCGGTCCGGCCCCACTCAATGACGAGGGCCCGGCGCCACCGATGCTGCCGAACCGCAACACGTCCGAGAAGGAGGTGCGCAACTATCCGGAGCAGCCGCCGGTCATCCCGCACACCATCGACGGCTATCAGATCGACCTCAACGGCAACAAATGCCTGTCCTGCCATGCGCGGGCACGCACGGCGGAATCGCAGGCGCCGATGGTCTCGATCACGCATTTCATGGACCGCGACGGCCAGTTCCTGGCCTCGATCTCGCCGCGGCGCTTCTTCTGCACCGAATGCCACGTGCCACAGAACAGCGCCAATCCGCCCGTCAGCAACGACTTCATCGACATCGACACGCTGCTGTCGCGCGCAAGCCCGGGTGGCCGCCGATGACGACGACTGCCGGCGAGCCCAATGCAGAGCTGAAAACCAAGCGCGGCTTCATCGCGCGAAGCTGGGACTTTGCGCTGGAGCTCTGGCGGGTGCTGACCCGGCCGAGCTCGGTGTTCGCCCTCGGCACCCTGGTGCTGGCCGGCTTCATCGCCGGCGTGATCTTCTGGGGCGGCTTCAACACCGCGCTGGAATTGACCAACACCGAAAAGTTCTGCACCGGCTGTCACGAGATGAAGGACAACGTCTTCGCCGAGCTGAAATCGACCATCCACTTCAGCAACCGCTCCGGCGTGCGCGCGACCTGCCCGGATTGCCACGTTCCGCACAACTGGACCGACAAGATCGCGCGCAAGATGCAGGCCTCCAAGGAGGTCTGGGGCAAGATCTTCGGCACGATCAACACCCGGGAAAAATTCCTGGACCACCGGCTGGAGCTCGCCGCGCACGAATGGGCGCGTTTCAAGGCCAACGATTCCCTGGAATGCCGCAACTGCCACAGTGCCGATTCCATGGACATCACCAAGCAGTCGCCGCGGGCCTCGGTGGCGCACCAGCGCTTCCTGTTCACGAAGGAAAAGACCTGCATCGACTGCCACAAGGGCATCGCCCACCAGCTGCCCGACATGCGCGGCGTTCCCGGCTGGCAGTAAGACCAAAAGGCACCGGCTTCGCCCCGCTTGAACCGGCGGGGCGAATGGTTAGTTTTGGGGGACGGCGAATCGCCTCGTTTCGCCCTTCCTCAAGACAGATATGGCCAGTTTCACACCGCATCAGGATGCCGCTCTCAAGGCCGTCGGCGATTGGCTGAAGGCCAAGCCGGGCCGCAATGGCACGCCGCCGATCTTCCGCCTGTTCGGCTTTGCCGGCACCGGCAAGACGACCTTGGCCCGGCACATCGCCGACGGCGTCGACGGCGAGGTGAAGTTCGCCGCCTTCACCGGCAAGGCCGCCCTCGTCATGCGCAACAAGGGTTGCGACGACGCCTCCACCATCCACTCTCTGATCTACCGCGCCCGCGAATCCGGCGAGGAGCAGCCGAGCTTCGAATTGTGGGACGACGCGCCGGCCTCGAAGGCGAAGCTGATCGTGATCGACGAATGCTCGATGGTCGACGCCGAATTGGGCCGCGACCTGATGTCGTTCGACTGCCCGCTGCTCGTGCTCGGCGATCCCGCGCAGCTGCCGCCGATCCAGGGCGGCGGCTTCTTCACCAACACCGAGCCCGACGCGATGCTGACAGAGGTGCACCGCCAGGCCCAGGACGATCCGATCGTGCGGATGTCGATGGACGTCCGCGAGGGCCGCGAGCTCGACATCGGCCGCTACGGCGAGAGCGAGGTGGTGTCGCGCAAGGAGCTCGATCCCGACCGCGTCATGGGCGCTGACCAGGTGCTGGTCGGCCGCAACAACACAAGGCGCGCGTACAATATGCGGGTACGCCAGCGCCAGAACATCGAGGACGTCTTCCCGGTCGCCGGCGACAAGCTGGTGTGCCTGCGCAACAACCGCAAGAAGGGCCTGTTCAACGGCGGCCTGTGGCGCGTGAAGTCGCGCAACACCTCGCGCTCGAAATCGCGCATTCTCTCGATGCGGCTGTCGCCGGACGAGGATTTCGGCCACAAGGTGACCAAGGTCTCGGTGCGCGCCGATTGCTTCGAGGGCGGCGTCGAGCAGATCGCCTGGGAGCAGCGCAAGCCCTATGACGAGTTCGACTACGGCTACGTGCTCACCGTGCACAAGTCGCAGGGCTCGCAATGGGACGACGTCGTGCTGTTCGACGAGAGTTTTGCGTTTCAGGACTCAAGGGCGCGGTGGCTGTACACGGGCATCACGCGGGCGGCGAAGCGGCTCAGCATCGTCGTCTGAAACTCCGCTCCCGTAGGGTGGGCAAAGCGCAGCGTGCCGACGCGCTTTGTTGCTTATGGAGAGAGATCGTGGGCACGGCGCGTTGCGCCTTTGCCCACCCTACGGCACCGCCGCCTCAACCTCCGCTCGTCATCCCGGACAAGCGAAGCGCAGATCCGGGACCCATACCCACAGGAAGATGTTTGGCGAAAACTCGGAGTGGGACCTTTGCCCCACACTCCTCCCTGTGGTTATGGGTCCCCGCCTTCGCGGGGACGACGTCGGAGATTGATGCTCCGCCGTCGCGCCCATACACCCCCTACTTCCCCGCCACAAAGTAAAAATCCTCGCGTCCCGGCGGCGAGCCGTAGGTGAACGGCTGCTGCTCGTGCCTGGTGGCGGCCCAGACGTCGTCGCGGATGATGTCGAACAGTTTCCTGATCTCGATGCGGGGCTGCTTGATCTCGCGGGCCAGCGCGGTGGCGAACGGGCTGTTGGCGCTGCCGTCGCCGTCCATCGCGGTCTCGCCGTGCTTGGCGGCATAGACCACCATGAAGCCGGCGCCGGGCTCGATGTTGGAAAAGCCCTTGTCGACCAGCTTCAGCGACAGCGTGCGCTGCATGCTCGGCGCGAACGGATTGTCGCGGCAGGCATCCAGAACCACGAGGCGCATTTTACGCGCGGCACCGACCGCGGCGATCACCTGCTCGAGGGCGACCGCCTGGGTCTCGGCGTCCTTGTCCGCAGCGAGCTTGGCGTCGACGGGAACGAGATAGTTCACCCCGCCGATCTCGAAGCCGTGGCCGGCGTAATAGACCACGGCCCAGTCGGCCTTCTCTGCTTCCTCCGCAAAGGCCTTCAACGCGTCGAAGAACTTGTCGCGGGTAAGGTCATTGACGGAAATCACGCTCTGGAAGCCGACGTCGCGCAGCACGCTCGCGATCAGTTTGGAATCGCGCGGCGGATTGGGCAAAGCATGGACGTTCTTGTAGGCGCCGTTGCCGATCACCAGCGCCACGCGGCGCCCGGTTGCTCCGGCCGGCGCCTGCAGCGTCAGCGCGGCGAGGCGCTCCTGCGCGACGGCACGGGCGCGAGCGACGTCGGGCTCGTCGAACTTCGTCAGCGAATAGGCGGCCGCGCGGTAATCGGCGCGCGCCTGCGCGAGATCTTTCTTCCGCTCGTAGATCTGGCCGCGGCCGGAATGCGCGCGGATGTTGTTCGGATTGATCTGGATGGCCGTGTTGTAGTCCTTCAGCGCGGCGTCGAGGTCGCCCTTCATCATGCTGACGTCGGCGCGGTTGTTGATCGCGAACACGTTTTTCGGCTGCCGCTCGATCAGGCCGTTGCAGTCGGCAAGGGCCTGCGCATACTTGCCCATCATGCCGTAAGTGATGCAGCGGTTGCTGGCGATCTGCGGCGCAGCCGGGTCGATCTTCTCGGCCTCAGCGAAATCGGCGATCGCGCCGTCGAAATCCTTCATCAGCGTGCGCGCGCGGGCGCGATTGGTCCAGCCGAGCAGGAATTTGGGCGTGTATTTGATCGACAGGCTGAAATCGTCGATCGCGCTTTGCAACGCGCCGCGGCGCGCGTAGATGACGCCCCGATTGTTGTAGGGGACACCGTAGGTGGGGCGCTTCTGGAGGGCGAGGTTGTAGTCCGCCATGGCGAGGTCGTCCTGGCCCTTGCGCTCATAGGCGAGGCCGCGCAGGTTGAGGGCGATGACATAATCCGGATCGAGATCGATCGCGATGGACAGGGTCTCGATCGCGCGGTCGTAATCGCGCTTGCTGATCAGCGTGTTGCCGCGCACGGAGAGCGCGATGGCCTTGTCCTTGCCGCCGAGCTTGTCGGCCTTCAGCAGATTGTCGCAGGCGCTCGCGCGGGCCTGGGCCTCCGCCTGGCGGTCGCGGCAGAGCGTGAGATCGTCGGCCTGCGGGTCGGCCGCCGCACTGAACAGGCCGGCGGTCAGGATGACGAGGGTCAGGGAAACGACGCGCAGCATGGGTCAGGCCTGCTCCAGCCAGATTCTTCTTAAGTCGATCATCGATAGCACCGGTTCATCTAGCGCGGAGCTGCTGGCGCCCGGCTATCCCGCGCGGCGCGTTTCACAGACTCGTGTCCGTCCCACCGTAACAATCGGCGGCCGCGTCCGTACCTCGGATGGTGCGAAAACCCAGCCGGGCAACTGTTCGTCCGGCTCCGACCGCCCTAGACTGTCAGACCTTCCGAAAGAGGATCCGCCATGCGCCGACCTGCCCTCGCCTCCCTGCTCGCCGCAACCACCGCCCTTTCGCTAACCTTTGCCGCGCCGTCCCGGGCTGCGGAGGATGCGGTCGTGATCCCCGCCCCCGCCATGGATACGGCCCCTGCGAGCGGGATCCAGACCGCCGTGATCGCCGGCGGCTGCTTCTGGGGCGTGCAAGGCGTCTTCCAGCACACCGCGGGCGTCGTCAACGCGGTCTCCGGCTATGCCGGCGGCACCAAGGCGACCGCCGACTACCAGACGGTCTCGAGCGGCCGGACCGGCCATGCCGAGGCGGTCGAGATCAAGTACGACCCGAAGAAGATCTCCTACGGCAAGATCCTCCAGATCTACTTCTCGGTGGCGCACGACCCGACCCAGCTCAACCGCCAGGGCCCCGACGTCGGCACGCAATATCGCTCGGCCGTCTTCACCACCTCCGACGAGCAGAAGAAGGTGGCGGAGGCCTATATCGCCCAGCTCAACGGCGCCAAGGTGTTCAGCAAGCCGATCGTGACCAAGGTCGGCGCGCTGGAGGCCTTCTACCCGGCGGAGGCCTACCACCAGGACTATCTGACGCTGCACCCGAACCAGCCTTACATCGCCTATAACGACCTGCCCAAGGTCGAGAACCTGAAAAAGCTGTTCGCGGATAACTACATTGAAAAGCCGACGCTGGTGAGTGCCAGCAAGGCCACCAACTGATCGCGGGATCACCGAAACAAACGGGAGACCCATGCCCGACACCAAAATGAAAACCACGGACGACAAGGTCATCAAGAGCGAAGAGCAGTGGCGGCGCGAATTGTCGCCGATGCAGTACGCGGTGCTGCGCGAGAAGGCGACCGAGCGTCCCTTCTCGGGCGAGTATGAGCACGACCACCGCGCCGGCACCTACACGTGCGCCGGCTGCGGCAATGTGCTGTTCGAGTCAGACGCCAAGTTCGATTCCGGCTGCGGCTGGCCGAGCTTCACCCAGCCCGCCGTCGAGAGCCATATCGACGAGGAGCGGGACGCGAGCCACGGCATGATCCGCACCGAGGTGCTCTGCTCCAAATGCAGCGGCCATCTCGGCCACGTCTTCCCCGACGGCCCCGGGCCGACCGGCCTGCGCTACTGCATCAACTCGGCCGCGCTGAAGCTGGAGCCGAAATAAGGTTGCGCGCGGCCCGGTTCCTTCATGGAACCCGGCCGCGCGATGTGCTTTTCTCGTCTGGCGTGCGGCCGATCATCGCATTTGGCGGCCGCCAGGGAGGATGCCATGCGACTCGGGACCGTCCTGATCATCCTGGTGATCATCTATCTGATCGGCGGCCTGTCCGGCCGCGTCGGCGGCTACGGCTATGGGATGGGCCATTCCGGCATGGGCATCGGCGGCGTCGTGCTGGCGGTGCTGGTCGTCCTGCTGCTGCTTGGCAAATTATAAGCCATATAAGTCATTGAAATAACTTAATTAATTTCATCCGCGGAGCTGCCATGCGCGGATTCATCATCTCCCATCGCGGGGGTCGCATTTTTGTCAAATCGGCCTATATTAGAGGGCGAAAATGGCATGTGCGGCGGGCTCGCTCGATTGCGGCCCCTGCCCTCCCAAACCCCACGCGCTTAAAGCCCCAGAGAGATCACGAGGTCTTTGACCATGCGTCCACTGCGTCCGTTCAACTTCAACACTTCCGCCGAACTCTTCCCCGCCGCGATCCGCAAGAAGAAGCGCGCAGGCTTCACCTATCGCCGGTTCGGTACCGCGGCTGAAGCCGTGCAGTTCGCGATGGAGCAATTGCCGACGGATTCGCTGAACGGCGCCTATCTCCAGGTCGAGGAAGCGCGTTTCGACCAGAACGGCATCCGCTCGCTCTATGAGAGCGAAGCCTTCCCGTTGCCCCGCCGTCCCAAGCCGGCGCCGGCCGAGACCGACGCCGCCGACGCGGCCTAAGTTTTCGCAAGCCTCCGATGTGCGCAGAAAGCGCGATGGCCGAAAGGCTGTCGCGTTTTTTGCGTTTGGGGGGTTCTCCCCGCAGCGGCGCATCATCGACCAGATGGACTCGCGGCAAGCGCTCCCAGCCGCCGCGCTAAATCCGCGGCTGCTTGTCAAGCCAGCGGCGCAAAAGGCGCACGTTGCGCATGTTGGCGCGGAACATGACGTCGAAAGCGTCGCCCGCGAACGGGACCATGCCGACCACGCCGTCGAGCGCGACATTGCCGAGCATGCGGGCGGTGAGGTACCAGGGCGCGCCCAGCGCGCGGGCCTCGCGCACCAGCCACAGCGAGATCGCCGTGGTGATGATGTCGCCGACGACGGGGATCAGGCCGATCAGCCCGTCGATGCCGTAGCGGATGTTGGTGCCGGGCAGGATGAAGGCGACGTCGAGCAGCTTGGCGATCGCCTCGATCCGCGCGATCCGCTGCTCGCGCGTGAGATTGCCGAACGGGCTCCCGGCGAACGGATTGTCCTTGCCCAGCTCGAAACCGAACTCGCGAAAGCCCGGCTCCAGCGTTTCAGGGCGGATTTCCCGGCCGTCCTGATCGATGATCGGCCCGCGTGCCTCGCTACCGGAAGCGGTCGCGCGCGAACTCCCCGAACGGGATCTGCGTGGAGCAAGGATATCGTCGTCGGACATGGTCATGGCCTTCAGGGAACGCGCTAGCGCGGCGGAGGTTGCTGCGCCGCGCCCGAACGTCGCGCTCAGGTCGGCGCCGCCACCGGCTGCGGCTCCTTGATGTATTTATGCACGAGCCAGGACGAAATCACCGCCGGCACGAACCCGACGAGGCCATACAGGATGAACTGCACCGCGCCCGAATCCGGCCCGCGCGAGCTGTAGGTGAGCGAGGCCAGCACGAAGGCGAACAGGCCGACCAGGAGCATCCGCAAGCCCGGGCCGATCCGCCTGACATGCGTCAGGATGTCATCCACCGCGCCGATCATCAGCGAAGGCAGGAAGCCGAACAGGTAGCTGTATTGCAGGGTCTTGAAGAACACCGCGAACAGCTTGCCGACCTCGCCGAGACTGGTCTGGGTCCAATAGCCGGACTGATAGGTCGTCGTCAGCAGCAGCAGGAACCCGCCGACGAACGGGCCAACCAGCGCAAACACCAGATAGCGTTTCATCAAACACCCTTTCACTTCGCCGGTGTTATAGCAGCGCCGCGGGAACCTTGAATAGCGCGGCGAGCTCCGCCTTTGGGGGAACAAGTGGCAAGGCGACGAGTTCAGACAGGACCTGAATTATCCCTGTCAGATTGGAGCCGCCGATGGCCCGCAAATTTCTCCTGGCGACGATCACGCTGGCAGCCCTGAGTAGCCTGTCGAACGCACCCGCTCTCGCGCAAGGCCACATGGGCTCGCCGCAGGAACAGCAGGCCTGCTCGCGCGACGCCTCGCGCTTCTGTCGCAAGGACCTCGGCAATGACGGCGCCGTGCAGGGCTGCCTGCAAGCCAACCGGGCCAAGCTGTCGCGCTCTTGCAGCAAGGTGTTTCAGAGCCACGGCATGTGAGGGACCGACCATCCCCAGCGAACGGAGAGTGAAGCCATGTTGCGCGACGAACAGCTCTCGATCCTGCGGGACATCAGCCAGTCCGTTGCCTTCGCCGACGACCGCCACGGCAAGATCGGCGAACTCATCGCCGACGGCTACGTGATGAAGGACGGCGATCTATTCGAGCTTACGGCCAAAGGCGTCACCGCCGTCGAGGAACACGCCGCCGCGCTCGGCGCGAGCGATGTGGAACAAGCGAGCGCATCTTTCGATCGGATGATCTGATCGCGCGCGCACGCTTTGTGCGTGACGTCCACGCAACAATTGCAAATTCCTTTGCGCCTGCCATTGCAGCCACGTGACAATGGCGCATACTTCGCTCGGGCGGCGCAGCACTTTTCGATTCGAACATCATGAAATCGAGCGACCACATGCGGGACTAGAGTTCCCGACGTGAAGGCTGTGACATGCGGCAGATCAAGCCGTGTGCGGCGCCCCAAAAACCAAGTGGCTCAAGCTCACGGAACTCGGGGACGCATTCTACATGACACGCTATCAGACGATCGCTTCGCTCTTCGCCGTCGCAACCACCGCCATTGCACTCCAGACCTCACCCGGCCTCGCCTTCTCATCCGAAGCGCAGCAGATGTGCACGGGTGACGCGATGCGGCTGTGCTCCAGTGAGATCCCCGACATTCCCAGGGTCAGGGCCTGCATGGTGCGGAACAAGGCCCAGGTCAGCCCCGGCTGCCGCGCCGTGATGGACCGCGAGGCGGTCGCATCGCGCAAGCGGGAAGCGGCGGCGCAGTAAGACGGCTCAATTAAACTGAGCCGCTGAGCGCGAAGGGCCGTTGCTTCACCTCTCCCGGAGGGAGAGGTGAAACGCCTAATCGCCCCACTGCGCGAAAGCGTCGTTGAAGGCGCGCTCGCCGGGGGCACCCTTCTCGATGGCGATGATGGCGCGGCGCTGGTTGGCGTAGACCAGCGGCACGTCGAACCACGAGCGCTCCTTCAGGAGCTGGACGTTGCGGGAGCGGTCGGCGTCGACATTGGACAGGCCGACCAGGAAGAAGCCGTCGGTGACCTTGACCGCGAGGCCGGCGAGCGGTGTGCCGCGCGCCTGCTCGTTCGACTTCATCAGGATGCCCGGCACGTTGGAGACGCTGCCGCCCGGAAAATCCGGCGGCAGGATGAAGGTCAGCTCCGCCGTATGGCTCGCCGGCAGCGAGGAATCGGTGTTGCGGCGGAACGACATCGTCATCTTGAACTTGCGGTCGGGGATCTCGATGTCGGCGCGCACGGCGACGTCGGCCTTCTGGGCGCCCGAGGCCTTGATCGGCTCGAGCCGCCACACCACCGAGCCGACATATTGCTTGCCCTTCGGATCGGACGGATCCTCGTCATAGAGCACGACCTTCTGCGCCACCGGCGCGACCGGCTGGTCGCTGGCCGAGGGCTGGCCGACACGATCCGGAATCTTCGGCTTGCTCTGCGGCTGGGACGGATCCTTCGGCGCCTCCACCACCTGGGTCGGCGAGGACTTCAGCAGGTTGGTCGCGATCTGGACCAGCTGCTTGCCCCAGAGGATGCCGGCGCCGACGAGGATCAGCACGATGCCGACGGCGATCGCACTCTTGAACGGGAAGGCGGAGCGCGTGCGGGCGCGCTTCTTGGCGTCGCGCTCGGGCGCGATGCGCGGACGCGGCGACGGCGGCTGCGGCGCGTAGCGCTCGGCCTCCTCGACCGACTCGTCGTAGGAATAGGGCGCGTCCTGCTCGCCGGCGCGGTTTTCCAGGCTCGGCTCGAGCCGGTCGAATTCCGGCGAAGGCGAGGGCACGTTGGCGTAGGTGCGGCGCGCGGCGCGGCTGGCCTGCGCGGCAGCGCCTCCGAGATCATTGGCGTCGGCCGTGATGTCGCGGAAGCCGCGCACGCCCGGTGCCGGCGGCAGCGGCGGCGGAGGTCCGACATCGGGCGGACGACGCGCACCAGCGCGATCGCGCCCGGCCGCCGGCTCCGGCATCGGTGGGGGGGCGGACGGTCCCGGTTGGCGCGGGGCGTCGAAACGAGGCGCGCGCGGCGGACGCGGGGCCTCGCCTTGGCCATCGACGTTGAAGGAGGGACGGTCGGCGCGCGGCGGCGGCGGGGCCGGACGCGTCCGCGGCGGGGCCGGCCCAGCCGCAGCCGGGCTGCCTTCGGCGGCTCGGGTGCTGGCGCGGCGGAAGGCATCGCCGCTGCTGCCGCTGCGGGCGCCGCCACCGGGGCGCGAGGCCTCGCGGGCGCGCTGGGCAGCCTCCGATTCGACCTTGCGGACGGCCTCCTCCAGCGACAACCTTTCGCGGGTGATCTCGGATTCGGAGAGCGGCGGCTGCACGCTGCGGAGCTGCGCGATCAACGCCGTGCGCGCCCGCTCATAGAGCGCGCGACGGCTTTCGCCGGGAGCGTTCGGGTCCAAGGCGGCAATAGCGCGGGCGATCAGCGGATAGTAATCAGCCATTTCAACTCAACTATACGCGCGTCCCGGTAAGATATCGTTAAGCCTCAAACGGATTTTGCACCAGGATAGTATCTTCGCGTTCGGGGCTGGTGGAAAGCAGCGCAACCGGGCACCCCACCAATTCCTCGATCCGCCGGACATATTTGATGGCCTGGGCCGGCAGGTCGGCCCAGGACCGCGCATTGGCGGTCGGCTCCTTCCAGCCCTCGATGGTCTCGTAGATCGGCTCGACCCGGGCCTGGGCGCCCTCGCCGGCGGGGAAGTGGTCGATCTCCTTGCCGTCGAGCTTGTAGCCGGTGCAGACCTCGATCGTGTCGAAGCCGTCGAGGATGTCGAGCTTGGTCAGCGCCAGGCCGTTGATGCCGCAGGTCCGGACCGCCTGGCGGACCAGCACGGCGTCGAACCAGCCGCAGCGGCGCGGACGGCCGGTATTGGTGCCGAACTCGCGGCCACGCTCGCCGATCCGGCGGCCGGTCTCGTTGTCCTGCTCGGTCGGGAACGGGCCCTGGCCGACGCGGGTGGTGTAGGCCTTGCACAGGCCAAGCACATAGCCGACCGCACCCGGTCCGAGGCCGGCGCCGGTCGCGGCCTGCGCCGCCACCGTGTTGGACGAGGTGACGTAGGGATAGGTGCCGTGGTCGACGTCGAGCAGCGCGCCTTGCGCGCCTTCGAACAGCATGCGCTTGCCTTCACGCCGCTTGATGTCGAGCAGCCGCCACACCGTCTCGGCGTAGGGCAGCAGCTCCGGCGCCAGCGCGCTCAACTCCTTCAAGATCACCTTGCCGTCGAATTCGGGCAAGCCGAGGCCGCGGCGAAGTGCATTGTGGTGGGCAAGCAGCCGGTCGATCTTGTGCGGGAGCGTGTCGAGGTCGGCGAGGTCCATCAGGCGGATCGCGCGGCGACCGACCTTGTCCTCATAGGCAGGCCCGATGCCGCGGCGGGTGGTGCCGATCGCGGTCGCCGCGCTGGCGGATTCGCGATGCGCATCGAGTTCGCGGTGCAGCGGCAGGATCAGCGTGACGTTCTCGGCGACGCGCAGGTTCTCCGGCGAGACCGCAACGCCCTGCGCCCGCAGCTTGGAGACCTCGTCGAGGAAGGCGGCAGGATCGAACACCACGCCGTTGCCGATCACCGACAGCTTCTGGTCGCGCAGCACGCCGGAGGGCAGCAGCGCGAGCTTGTAGGTCTTGCCGTTGATCACCAGCGTGTGGCCGGCGTTATGACCGCCCTGGAAGCGGACGACGATGTCCGCCTGCTCCGACAACCAGTCGACGATCTTGCCCTTTCCTTCGTCGCCCCACTGGGCGCCGACGACGACAACATTGGCCATTCGCGGGTAATCCTTCGAAGATTTCTCTGTAGGTGGCATGATCCGAACGGAAAATTGGTACCCACTTTTCCGGAATCATGCCTGCGCCCAGCCCAATTCCCGGCCAGAGGCCGTTCGCACGCGAGGCAGCCCAACCGGATAAAGGAAGCAGCCTCTCTAGGCAAGCAAGAACGGGGCATTTTCAGGGCTTCGGGGCCACTCCAAGCCTTTGATATCCCCGGAAAATCCAGAAACCTTCGCGGGGGCGCGCGAGGCTTCGACCAAAGCGTGAGAGGCTCAATCCGCCGCTGCATGGTCGCGATGCGTCCGCCCCCCGTTGATGCAGCCCCGATTTCCGTGTCTTTGGACAGCGCCGGGCGATCAGCCGGCCCGGATCCCGCCGGGCTGGAAGCCTCGGCGCACGCGGGGCACGCCAATCCCAATGTCCGCCACCGGCCAGACCACGAGCGCGGAGACATCCGGCCACAGCTGGATCGCCAACCAGCCCTATCTGCTGCTCAGCATCACCGCGCTGTGCTGGGCCGGCAACGCCATCGTCGGCCGGCTCGCCGCCGGCCACATCCCGCCGGTCACGCTGTCGTTCCTGCGCTGGTTCTTTGCCTTCCTGCTGGTGCTGCCGTTCGCCTGGAAACACCTTGCCCAGGACTGGCCCGCGATCCGCGGCAGGCTCGGCCTGATGATCACGCTCTCGGTCACCGGCATCGGCGCCTTCAACACGCTGCAATATTGGGCGTTGCAGCATACCCAGGCACTCAACACGCTGCTGCTGCAGTCGGCCGCGCCGCTGGTCGTGGCGCTGTGGTCGCTGGCCATCCTCGGCATCCGCCTCACCGCGGCGCAGGCGTTCGGCGTGCTGCTGTCGATGTGCGGCGTGCTGACCATTCTGCTGCACGGCGATTTCACCACGCTGTCGAACATCGAGTTCAACAAGGGCGACCTCATCTTCATCGTCGCGCTCGTCATCTTCGCGCTGTATTCGGTGCTGACGCTGAAACGGCCGCCGATGCACGGCCTGTCGTTCCTCGCCTTCACCTTCGGGGCCGGCGCGGCCTGCCTCATTCCGCTGGAGATATGGGAATTGTCCGCGCGGCCCGTGATGAAGCTCGACGGGCCGAACCTCTTGACGCTGTTCTACGTCGCGGTGTTTCCCTCGACGCTGGCCTATCTCTGCTTCAATCGCGGCGTCCACCTGATCGGCGCCAACCGCGCCGCGCCGTTCTTCCACGTCGTGCCGGTGTTCGGCTCGATCATGGCGATGGCATTTTTGAGTGAACACCCGCAGGCGTTCCACTTCATCGGCTTCGCGCTGGTGCTGGCCGGCGTGTTCGCGGCGTCAAGGAAGCAGGCGACGTAGTTTATCCGAACTCTCGTAGGGTGGGCAAAGCGAAGCGTGCCCACGCACTTTTGCGATCGAGAGAGATGGCGGGCACGGCGCAAGTGCGCCTTTGCCCACCCTACGAGTCCAAGCGAGCAAAGAGTTACCCCTCACTCACAGAGGAGAGGGGCAAAGCCCACACCGCGTCACCATGTTCAACATATTAACCGCCAAAGGCGCCTCCTCAGGGTTTGCCTGCATTGTAGCATTGCGGCGGCGTGACTTGTGCCGCGTCGGCAATCCGGCGCAAGCTCGTATCCAACGCCAATGACGACCGCTTCGCCCGCGCCACCAGCCTCCAGTCCGGCCAGCTGGCTCAACAACCAGCCTTATCTGCTGCTCAGCCTGAGCTCGCTGTTCTGGGCCGGCAACATCGTGCTCGCGCGTCATGTCGGCGCGCATGTGCCGCCGCTGACTGTAACCACGATCCGCTGGTTCGGCGTTTTCCTGATCCTGTTGCCGTTCGCCTGGCCGCATCTGAAACGCGACTGGCCTGCCCTGCGCAAGAGCCTGCCGCTGATGCTGTTCCTGTCGCTGGTGGGCTTCGCCTTCAACAACGCGATCTCGTACTGGGCGATGCAATATACGGAGGCGCTGAACGCGCTGCTGATCCAGTCGGCCGGACCGTTGTTCGTGGCGCTGTGGTCGCTGGTGCTGTTCGGCGTGCGGCTGACGGGTGCCCAGTTCGCCGGCATCGCGATCTCGCTTCTCGGCGTATTGATCATCATTTTGCGCGGCGATCTCGCCGCGCTCGCGAGCATCAGCTTCAACAGGGGCGACATCATGTTCGCCTCCTCGCTGGTGGCGTTCGGGATCTACTCGGCCTTCATCCCCCGTCGGCCCAAGATCCACCAGCTCTCCTTCCTGTCCTTCACCACCTGCTGCGGCGCGACGATGCTGCTGCCGACCGCGATCTGGGAGGCAGCAAGCGGCCGCGTGCTGCAATTCGACGGGACGACGCTGGCGACGCTGGGCTACATCCTGATCTTTCCCTCGACGCTGGCCTATCTCTTCTTCAACCGCGGCGTGGCGCTGATCGGCCCGAATCGCGCCGCGCCGTTCTTCCATCTGGTGCCGGTGTTCGGCTCGGCGATGGCGATCGTGCTGCTCGGCGAAAAGCTGCAGCCGTTCCACCTGATCGGCTACGCGCTGGTGCTCGCCGGCGTCGTGATCGCCTCACGCCAGGGCTCGGCGGTGAAGTAATTCCGCGACGCGGAGAGAAGGCGACAAACTCGCGCCTTCCGATTTCAACGAGGAGGCGCTAGGTTCCCCGCCAACCAAAAAGAGGGGACGTTCAAACATGCTTTCCGGGCTGATTCGAAACCTGCGTGCCGCCAGCGCGGCCGCATTGTGCCTCGCCGCCGCATCCACTGCACAGGCCGATACCTGGCCGAGCCGAAACATCACGCTGGTTTTGCCGTTCGCGGCCGGCAGCGGCACCGACACGACGACACGGCTGATCTCGCAGCATCTGTCGCAGGCGCTCGGCGTCGGCATCATCATCGAGAACAAGGCGGGCGCCAACGGCATGCTCGCCGCAAGCTATGTCGCGAAGGCCGCCCCCGACGGCTACACACTGCTGGTGACGACCAACACCACGCATTCCGCCAATCCCTATCTGCTCAAGAACCTCACTTACGATCCGGTCAAGGACTTCACGCCGATCGCGCGCACCGGCGACCTGCCCTTCATGCTGGTCGTCAATCCGGAAGTGCCGGCCAAGACCGTCGCCGAGCTGGTCGCCTACGGCAAGGCCAATCCGGGCAAGCTGAGCTACGCCTCGGGATCGTCCTCCGCGATCGTGTCGGGTGCGACCTTTGCGCACAATGCCGGGCTCGACCTGCTGCACGTGCCCTACAAGAGCTCGCCGCCGGCGCTCAACGACGTCATGGGCGGCCGCGTCTCGATGATGTTCGTCGACATCCTGACCGGCCTGCCCCACGTCAACGGCAACGCGCTGCGCGCGCTCGCTGTCACCACCAAGGACCGCTCGCCGCTGGTGCCGAACCTGCCCTCGATGCAGGAGGCCGGCGTGCCTGATTTCGACATCTCGTCCTGGCAGGGCTATTTCGGCCCCGCCGGCATGCCGAAGGAGATCGTGACCCGGCTCAACGCCGAGATCCGGAAGATCGTCGAGAAGCCGGAGATCAAGGCCCAGCTCGCCACCCTCGGCATGGACGCATTCTCGGGCACGCCGGAGCAGCTCGGCACGTTCGTGAACGAACAGCTCGTGCTGTGGGAGAAGCTGATCACCAACGCGAAGATCGAGAAACAGTGAGCTCCGTCATTCCGGGGCGCGCGCTAGCGCGAGCCCGGAATCTCGAGATTCTCAGGTGCGCAATTGCGCACCGTAGTTCGATGCTTCGCATCGCCCCGGAATGACGGCGCAAGGCCCAGGCTCTCGTAGGGTGGGCAAAGCGAGGCGTGCCCACCGTTAGGTCGTCGCAAAAAAGAAAGGTGGGCACGGCGCTTCCGCGCCTTTGCCCACCCTACGAATTTCGAGCGTTTGGCCTTACGCCGCGCGCACCTTGGCGAGGAAGCCGTCGACGGCGCTGCGCAGTGCGCCGGACTGGTTGTCCAACTCGCGGGCGTTGGAGAGCACGTCGGTGGCCGCGGTGCCGGTTGCTTCCGCAGCCGACGTGACGCTGCCGATATGGGCGTTGATCTCGCTGGAGCCCGCCGCGACCGACTGGATGTTGCGGGCGATTTCGCGGGTCGCCTCGCCCTGCTGCTCGATCGAGGCGGAAATGCCGGCGGTGATCTCGCTCATCTCGGCGATGGTCTGGGTGATGCCGGAGATGGCCGTGACTGCGTCGCTGGTCGAGGTCTGCATCGCCGCGACCTGCGCGGAGATCTCCTCGGTCGCCTTGGCGGTCTGGTTGGCCAGCGCCTTGACCTCGGAGGCGACGACCGCGAAACCACGGCCGGATTCGCCGGCGCGTGCCGCCTCGATGGTGGCGTTGAGCGCGAGCAAATTGGTCTGCGCGGCGATCGAATGGATCAGCTTGACGACCTCGCCGATCTTCTCTGCGCCGGTCGAGAGCACCTGCACGGTGGCGTTGGTACGCTCGGCGTCGCTAACGGCGCGGCTGGCGACTTCGGTCGAGCGCGTGACCTGGCGGGAGATTTCCGCAACCGAGCTCGACAGCTCTTCGGCGGCCGCCGCGACCGTGCCCACATTGCCGGAGGCCTTTTGCGAGGCAGCGCCGACCGTCGCCGCGCGCGAGGAGGCGTCGCTGGCGGTCGCGGTCATCGACTGCGCCGTCGTCTGCATGCCGGCCGCGGCCGAGGAGACCGAGCGAACGATGCCGTTGACGCTGCGTTCGAAGTCGCTGGCGATGCCCTCCATCGCGCTGCGACGTTCCGCTGCGACGCGCTCCTTGGCATCGGCCTCGGTCCTTTCGAGGTCGCGGATGCGGACCGCGTTGTCCTTGAAGATCTGGACGGTGGCGGCCATCGCGCCGACCTCGTCGCCGCGGCCGACGCCGGGAATGTCGCCCTCGAGCTTGCCGTCGGCGAGATCCTTCATGCGGGCGCCAAGCAGCGCCAGCGGACGGCTGATGCCGCGGCCGATCAGCCAGGCGACGCTGCCGGCGACAATGAAAATGCCGAGCATGGCAAAGCCGAGCAGCCAATAGACCGGGCCCATCTTGGCGTCGATGTCGTCGAGATAAGCGCCGGTGCCGAGATACATGTCGAAGCCGGGCACCGCCACCGCGTAGCCGATCTTGCGGATCGGCGTCGGCTGACCGGGCTTCATATATTCATAATGCAGCAGGATCGAACCGTTGGCCTTGACGCCGTCCATCAGCTCGACGGACAGCTTGCGGCCGTTGGTCACGACATCCATGCGGTTGGTGCCGATCTGCTTGGGATCCGGCGCGAGCTGCGTGATGCCTTCATACGACGTACCGAACAGATAGCCCGCGCCGTTGTCGTAGGTCATCGAATTGCCGTAGCGGCGAAGCTCGGCCATGGCCGCGTCCTTCGTCAGCTCGCCGGCGTCGACGCGCTTCTTCAGAGCGCCCGCATAATTGCGTGCCAGCTCGACGATCGCCTTGGCCTGATCGATGCGCGCATTCACCATCTCGCGCTTCATCAGATAGCCGGCGAGGACACCGGAGATGCACAGGCCGAACAAGGTGACGCCGACAAGGATGCCGAGCTTCGGGGCGATCTTCAGATTGCTCAATTTCACGATTAGCTCCGGCAATAATGGGATACGGGCGCGCGACAGATCGATCGAAATCGAAATAACTTTTAGGGAGAGAGCCTTAGCAAGTTACTTACGTGCCTCCGTAGAAGCCCGGACGCAGCCGCCAAAAACGGCAATTTATCCCCGCGCCGGCAACCGACGATTGTACGCAGCCGCTCCGATTTCGCGTAAAAGACGCAAAGGCCCGCCCGCGGAGGCGGGCCACAACAAGAACCGACAAACCAAATCGGGAGCGAGAAAATGCCGAAATACAGGGTGGTGACGCCGAAGGGCGCGAGCTTCACGGTCGCGGGCAGCGACTATTCCTTTGAGCGCGAGGCGCTCGATCCGATCGACGCCGAGATCATCGAGGCTCCCGCCGACGAGGCCGGGTTCATCGCCGCCGCAAAGACCGCGGACGCCATCTATGCCAAGGGCATCCCGATCACCAAGACCATCATCGACAGCTTGCAGACCTGCAAGGTCATCACGCTCGGCTCGGTCGGCGTCGACAGCGTCGACGTCAAGGCCGCCACCGCGCGCGGCATTCCCGTCACCAACATTCCGGACACTTTCATCGAAGAGGTCGCCGACCACGCCATGATGCTGCTGCTCGCCGGCTTCCGCCGCCTGGTCGAGCAGGACCGCATGGTGCGCAGCGGCCGCTGGGCCGAGGGACGGCCGGCGCTGCTCAAGGTCCCGAGGCTGATGGGCCAGACGCTCGGCTTCGTCTCGTTCGGCCGCGTGGCGCGTGCGGTTGCGAAACGCGCGGCGCCGTTCGGCCTGCGCATGATGGCCTACGATCCCTTCATCCAGGAAACGCTGATGTACGATCACGGTGTGATCCCGGCGACGCTGAACGAGGTGCTGTCGCAATCCGACTTCGTCTCGATGCATGCCCCGGCAAGGCCCGAGGTGCATCACATGCTGACCGAGAAGCACTTTCGGCAGATGAAGAAGGGCTCGATCTTCATCAACACCGGGCGCGGCGCAACCGTAGACGAGGAGAGCCTGATCAAGGCGCTGCAGGAAGGCTGGATCGCGCACGCCGCCCTCGACGTGCTGGAGAAGGAACCGCCCTCGCACAACAATCCCCTGCTCGGCATGGAGAACGTGACCCTGACCGCCCACGTCGCTTCGGCCTCGGCACGGTTTGACGAAGCGCGCAAGCGCCGGGTGGGCTACGAATTGTCACTGGTGCTTCAGGGCATGTGGCCGGTAAGCTGCGTCAATCCGTCGGTGCTGCAAGACACCACGCTCCGTCGCTGGCAACCCGTCAGCATGGATCGCGGGCCGAACAGCTAAGCGGCAGGCGCCGAGGCGCCGATATCCGAAACGACCCTTCACCGGCGATCAACGCCGGGAAGGGAGATATCATAGGGAGGAACTGATGAGGAACGACATCACCCGTCGTGATGCCTTGGCGCTGGGCCTGTGCGCTGCAACGTTCGCCGCCACCGGTGCTGCAGCGCAAACATCCAATATCAAGGCCGCCGACGTGGCGGCGCCCAAGCGCGAGATCGAGAAGGGCGCATCCCTGCGCATGCTGCGCCCGGTGCGCTTCGTCCAGGCCGACGAGGATGTGTTCCGCGCCAATGCAGCAAAGTTCACCAAGGAGACCGGCGTCGAGGTCAAGGTCGATTTCGTCGGCTGGGAGGACATCAACCAGCAGACCGCGGTCACCTCGAACTCCGGCGCGGGCCCCGACATTATCATCGGCTTCTCCGACGCTCCCCACATCTACGTCGACAAGCTGATCGAGCTGACCGACGTCGCCGACTATGTCGGCAAGCGCTATGGCGGCTGGCTGCCGCTTGCGCAGCGCTACGGCAAGAAGAACAAGAGCGACGCCTGGATCGGCCTGCCGTTCGGTGCAACCGCGGGGCCCCTGATCTACCGCAAGTCGATCCTGCAATCGGTCGGCTTCGACAAGGTGCCGGAAGACCATGCCGGAATCCTCGACCTGTGCCAGAAGCTGCACAAGGCCGGCAAACCAGCCGGCTTCGCGCTCGGCAACGCCAAGGGCGACGGCAACGGCTTCGCCAATTGGGCGCTGTGGTCGCACAATGCTTCCCTGCTCGACGAGGAAGGCAATGTCGTCATCAACAGCAAGGAGACCATCGCGGCGCTGAACTGGGTCAAGCAGATCTACCCGACCTTCATCGCCGGCACGCCATCGTGGAACGACGTCAGCAACAACCGCGCCTATTCCTCGCAGGAGATCTCCCTGACCGCCAACGGCGTCTCGCTGTACTTCTCGCTCAAGAACGACCCGGCGACCAAGGCGATCGCCGAGGACAGCGAGCATCAGCTGCTGCCCAAGGGCCTGGCCAAGGTCTCTCCGATGGCGGGCCTGACCCTTAATGCCATGGTGTTCAAGCACAGCCAGTACCCCAACGCCGCAAAGGCCTTCCTGCAATACATGCTGGAAAAGGACCAGTACGAGCCCTGGCTCAACGCCAATTCCGGCTACTGGTCGCAGCCGCTGGCCGCCTATGCCGAGGCCGCGGTGTGGTCGCAGGATCCCAAGGTGAAGCTGTTCAAGGACACGATGAACAGCACTTACTATGACGGCTACAAAGGCCCGATCTCGACGGCGACCGGAGCTGTCAGCGCCGACTACGTGCTGATTCAGATGTGCGCGTCCGTTGCGACCGGTGCGGCCACGCCGGAGGCCGCCGCCGCGGAAGCCGAGCAGCGCTGCAAGCGGTACTTCCGGCGACAGCGGTAACGCGCGACGATAGAGCCGTCGTCATTGCGAGGAGCACTTGCGACGAAGTAATCCAGACTGCAGCCGCGGCGACAGACTGGATTGCTTCGCTTCGCTCGCAATGACGGTGTGGTGACGTTCAACGATAGGACAACACATTAATGTCCGTGACGACACTCTCCTCTCCCGTACTTGCCCAGCGGCAACCGAACTGGCTGGTGCGGCTGTTCGACTACAAGCCGTTCCTGATCGTGATGTGCCTGGCGCCCGCGATCGGGCTGCTCTCGGTGTTCCTGACCTATCCGCTCGGCCTCGGTATCTGGCTCGCCTTCACCGACACCACGATCGGCCGGCGCGGCGTCTTCGTGGGCCTGGAGAATTTCCAGTATCTGCTCACCGATCCCTTGTGGTGGAACGCCGTGTTCTACAGCGTGGTCTATACGGGCATCGCGACCTTCGGGAAGTTCGCGCTCGGCTTCTGGCTCGCGCTGCTGCTCAACAACCATTTTCCGTTCAAGAGCATCCTGCGTGCGATCATCCTGCTGCCCTGGATCGTTCCGACCGTGCTCTCGGCGCTGGCGTTCTGGTGGATCTACGATCCGCAGTTCTCGATCATCTCCTACCTGCTGGTCGACGTGCTGCACTGGCGGTCGGGCAATGTCGACTTCCTCGGCTCGCCCTGGCCGGCCCGCTTCTCGCTGATCGCCGCCAACATCTGGCGCGGCATTCCCTTCGTCGCGATCTCGCTGCTCGCAGGCCTGCAGACCATCTCGCCCTCGCTCTACGAGGCCGCGATGCTCGACGGCGCCAGCGCCTGGCAGCGCTTCCGCTACATCACCTTCCCGATGATGATGCCGATCCTCGCCATCGTCATGACGTTCTCGATCATCTTCACCTTCACCGACTTCCAACTGGTCTACGCCATCACCCGCGGCGGGCCCGTCAACTCGACCCATTTGCTGGCGACACTCGCCTTCCAGCGCGGCATCGCCGGCGGCGAGCTCGGCGAAGGTGCGGCGATCGCGGTGTCGATGATCCCGTTCCTGATCTTCGCGACGCTGTTCTCTTATTTCGGCCTGGCGCGCCGCAAATGGCAGCAGGGAGAGGCCAATGACTGATACCGTCGCGCAAACCGCCACTGTGGCCGACGCGAAAGCGGCACCTGACACCATGGCCTGGGATTCCGGGCTGCGGCGGCTGATGATGATCTATCTGCCGCTCGGCTGCTTCGTGCTGATCCTGCTGTTCCCGTTTTACTGGATGGCGATCACCTCGTTCAAGCCGAACGCGGAGCTGATGAATTACAAGGATCACAATCCGTTCTGGATCTCCTCGCCGACGCTGGCGCACATCAAGCATCTGCTGTTCGACACTGCCTATCCGCGCTGGCTCAAGACGACGATGCTGGTGGCAATCGGCTCGACCACGCTGTCCCTGATCGCGAGCACGCTCGCCGCCTACGCGATCGAGCGCCTGCGCTTCCGCGGCAGTCCTTATGTGGGCCTCGGCATTTATCTGGCCTATCTCGTGCCGCCGTCGATCCTGTTCATTCCGCTCGCCACCGTCGTGGTGCAGTTCGGCCTGTTCGACTCACCGCTGGCGCTGATCCTGGTCTATCCGACCTTCCTGGTGCCGTTCTGCACCTGGCTCCTGATCGGCTACTTCAAGTCGATCCCCTATGAACTCGAGGAATGCGCGCTGGTCGACGGCGCCACCAGACTTCAGATCCTGCGGCGGATCACGCTGCCGCTCGCGGTGCCCGGGCTGATCTCGGCCGGCATCTTCTCCTTCACGCTTTCCTGGAACGAGTTCATCTACGCGCTCGCCTTCATCCAGAGCGGCGCCAACAAGACCGTGCCGGTCGCAATCCTGACCGAGCTCGTCACCGGCGACGTCTACCAATGGGGGGCGCTGATGGCAGGCTCGCTGCTGGGCTCGCTGCCGGTCGCGATCTTCTACTCGCTGTTCGTGGACTACTACGTGTCCTCGCTGACCGGCGCGGTAAAGGAGTAGATCGCGGCTGCGGCGTTTGGCCCGGTTTCACAAAACTGCAACACGCGATCCGCATAACGCGTGCGTCCGCCAACAGGAGACGCACATGCGCGCGACTTTTCTCAGCACCGTCGCAACGATCATTCTCGCCGCGAGCCCAGCGCTCGCGCAGAGCGAAGGTGAATTCCCCGCCAAGCTCGCCGGCCACGTGGTGATGCCGGCCGCCACCTTCATCGACGCCCCCGCCGATGCCCCCGCCGATCTCAAGACTTCAGGGAAATACACCACCGGCAAGCGGGTCGACGCGCTCGGCACCGTGATGGGCAAGTCCTATGAGCGCGCGACCGGCGTGTCGCTGCCGTTCAAGGGCCAGCCGCTCCAGGGCCATTCCGGCATCAAGACCATGCCCGACGGCAGCTTCTGGGTCATCACCGACAACGGCATGGGCGCGCGCGCCAACTCGCCGGATTCGATGCTGTACCTCAACCGCACGCCGGGCGCGCCGGGCGCGACCTACACCAACGTCAACCTCCGCCGCTCCAAGGGCTATGAGGGCTTTGCGTCCTCCAAGGACGGCAAGTTCCTCTACGGCCTGCTCGAGGGACCGCTGTGGGACGCCGAGAAAAAGGACTGGGAGAAGGTCGACGGCAAGGAAGCCTCCCGCATCCTCGAATTCGACGTCGCCGCGGAAAAATTCACCGGCCGTTACTGGCAGTATGTGTTCGAGCAGAACGGCAACGCCATCGGCGATTTCAACATGATCGATCAGGCCTCCGGCCTCATCATCGAGCGTGACAACGGCGAAGGCACGGCCGACAAGGCCTGCCCGCAAGGCCAGCGCGGCGAGAACTGTTTTCCGGATCTTGCCAAGTTCAAGCGCATCTACAAGATCGAGCTCACGGAGGCCAATGTCGGCAAGCCGGTGCGCAAGATCGGCTATATCGACCTCATGAAGATCAGGGATCCCGACAAGAAGGCGAGGAAGCCGCTCAACGACGGCGTCTACACCTTCCCGCTCTTTACCATCGAGAACGTCGATCGCGTCGACGACACCCACATCATCGTCGGCAACGACAACAATCTGCCGTTCTCCTCCAGCCGCGATCCCAACAAGGCCGACGACGACGAGTTCATGCTGCTCGAGGTCGCGGACTTCCTGAAGGCAAAGTAAACTGACGCTCTCTCCTCCCCCTCTCCCCGTTCTTACGGGGAGAGGGTTGGGGTGAGGGGCTGCTTCAACGATCACGGTGAGAGACGATTCGTGGAGAGTCCCCTCACCCCGCTTGCGGGGAGAGGTGAGGAAGAGCCTCACCTCACCGTAAATTCCACCGGTATCGAAAAGCTCATCGACCCGTTCTTGATCTCATCCGGGAACGGCGGAAACGGCGAGGCCTGACGCACCGTCGACATGGCCAGGGCATCAAAGGCGGCAACGCCGGATGAGCCGGCAAGGCGGCTGGACGTGACCTGCCCGCTGCGGCTGAGGGTGAAGCTCAGCCTGGCAACGCCGCGCTGACCGCCGCCACCGCTCGGATATTGATGAAAGCGCATCAGATGCGCGCGGACGCGTTGATTGTAGGATGCAATCGCGGGGGCCGCCGCGCCGGCGCTCTGGGCCGATGCCATCGGCGCCTCACGCTCGGCGCGCGGTGGTGCGCTGGTGCGCGGCGCGGGCGCCGCATCCGAGGGCTTCTTGGCCTCGCGGCGAACCACCTTCGGCTTCGCTGGGGCGGGCTTTTCGACCGGCACGATCTTCGCGGGCTCCGGCTCGGCCGGGGTCGGTTCCAGCTTCTGCTCCGGCGGCGCCACGACATCAGGCTTCTCCTGCGGCGGCGTCGGCGCAATGGTCTCCTCGGCCATCTGATGCTGCACGGGCTCCGGCGGCGAGGCGTCGGCCTCCTGCATCACCGGTCCCGGCGCAACGTCATCCTGCGTCGACTGTGGCGCCGAGGTCACCTGTGCCATGTCGACCATGATCGCCGGCAGGCTGACGCCCTGTTCCGGTTGCGACCTGATCCAATTCATCGCAAGCAGCGCGGCGGCCACATGCAACATCACGATCACCACCGCCGAGAGGCCCCAGCGCGTGGCTTCACTCTCGCAGAGCGGCTCGTGCAGGGCAAAGGCGTTGGCACTCATCAGCTGCGTCCGTCGAGGCCGACGAGGGCGACCTTGAGATAGCCGGCGTTGCGCAAGGTGTTCATCACCTCCATCAGGTCGCCATAGGAGACTGCCTTGTCGGCACGCAGATAGATGCGCTCGTCCTTGCGGCCCTTGGTGGCGGCACCGAGCGAAGTGCTGAGTGCGTCGCGGGCGACGACGTCTTCGCCAACCGCGATGGACAGGTCCGGCTTGACGGTGACGAAGACCGGCTTGTCGGGCCGCGGCGCCGGCTCGGCCGCGGTTGCCGGCAGATCGACGCCGATGTCGACGGTGGCGAGCGGGGCCGCCACCATGAAGATGATCAGCAGCACCAGCATCACGTCGATGAACGGCGTGACGTTGATCTCATGCGTGACCTCGAGATCATCCGGGTCGCCACGCTTGAGCGGCGAGCGTGCGCCGAGCTTTGCGCCCATGGCCTACTCCGCCGCTCGCGCCAGACGGAATTCTCTATGGTCGCGCTGGCGGCTGACCAGCAGCATGAGCTGCGCCGAGGCATCGCCGAGCAGAGCGCGATAGTTGGCGATGCCGCGGACCAGGTGATTGTAGATCACGACCGCCGGGATCGCCGCGACGAGTCCGAGCGCAGTGGCGAGCAGCGCCTCCGCGATGCCGGGCGCGACCACCGCAAGGCTGGTGGTGTGGCTCTCGGAGATGCCGATGAAGGCGTTCATGATGCCCCAGACGGTCCCGAACAGGCCGACGAAGGGCGCAGTGGCGCCGATGGTCGCGAGCACGCCGGTGCCGCGCGCGATCTGCCGCGACATTGCCGCCTCCACCCGCTCCAGCCGCAGCGCCACCCGGTCCTGAAGGCCGTCATCGAGGATGCCGCCCGAGAGCTCGGCTTCCCTGGCGCAGGACTGGATCAGCTGGGCGACGGCATCGTGCGCGTCACCGGCCCGTGCCGATGCCTCAGCCAGCGTCATGTTGCTTTCGAGCCCGCGCGTCCGCTGCAAGGCGAGCGCGCCCTTGCGGCGCAGCTCGATGGTCTTGGCGAGCCACACCGTCCATGTCACCAGCGAGGCGACGGCGAGCCCGATCATCACCGTCTTCACGATGATGTCGGCGCTGACGAACATGCCCCAGGGCGACAAATTGCGCGGTAACAGGGCTTCGTCGATCGCGAAGGCCGGTGTCGGCGCGAGCGCCAGCGCGATTGCAATGACCACGTGCCGAAGCCTGGACTTGCCTTGCATCCTGATCTCCCGACAACAGAGGGAAGCTACGCCATGGGCTGTGCTGCGATCCGGGCCGCGAGTTGCCGGAACCGCGCCAGCTGATCCGCCCGCAGCGCCCTTGTCTCGTCGCGGCCGACGAAGACCTTGAACATGATGCCGCCCTCGACGTTCACGAACGCGACGAAGGCCGATGACTTGCCCATGAACGGGCGCTCGACGAAGGCGACGCCTGCGCAGCGCTCGTGGCGAAGATGGCCGTGCAGACCCTTCGGCTGCATCAGGTTGAAATAGCCGCGGCCGATCTCGCCCGCAGGAATAGCGCCCGTGAACTCAAAGATCGCATCATCGCTGTGCACGATCAGCGTGACCTCGCCCCACTCCGCGATGTCCTGCATGGCAGCGGCAAAATGCTCGCCGCCGCCAATGTGCACCATGGAGGATGGAAGCGCCTCGATCACGCTGCGCGGGCTGACCTTGCGCTCGCGCGCAACGTCCTCGATCACCGCGCCCGGATTGTCGGCCATATGGACCTTGAGATCGGCAAGATCGGTACTCAACATGTCCGGCTCCTCTGCCATTGCAATCTAAGCGGCTACGGCCTTGCGCTCGCTCTGGATCACCTCAAAGCCTTCGAACTTGGGATGGCCGAGATACAGGCTCTCGCCGGTGGAGTTGTCGGCGCGGGCATGGGCACGACGAAACTGGTCCGAGCGCGTCCAGGCCTCGAACGCCGCCTTGTCGACCCAGGTGGTGTGCGACGAATAGAGCGTGTGGTCCTCCGCCTCCGGGCCCTTCAGCAGGTGAAACTCGACGAAGCCCGGCATGCTGCCGAGATAGGATTCACGGGTGGCCCAGACGGTTTCGAACGCGGTCTCCGCGCCCTTCTTCACCTGGAAACGATTCATGGCGATGAACATCAAAGTCTCTCCTTCTGATCAAAACGAAACACGTCGAAGCCGCGCTGGAGCATCAGCGCGGCCCGGCGGAGATGTGGCGCTGCGAAGCTGGCGGCTACGCACCTCCAAAGTGGATCTTCATGCCGGCCTTGTAGACCCTGCCCGGTCCCGGGGCTGACCACAGCACATCGTTCTGCGACGTGCCGTCGGTCGAGCTGCCGGGAATGGCGTAAGGCCGGTAGTACTGGTTCAAGAGATTGTCGATCGAGGCCGTAAACACGATGTCCCTGGTCGCATTGTAGGTCATGTACAAATTGACCAGCTCGTAGCCGGTCGCAGGCAGATAGCCGGCGGGTACATCGTTGTTGGCACCAAACGAGGCCCATTGCGCCGTCAGGATCAGGGTGCGATCGAGCAGCCGGACGCCGCCGGTCGTGACAACCTTGCGCGGGGTGATGGTCGCGAGCCCGACATTCGTGACGGCGTTCTTGCCCTGGATGTAATGGCCGGCGACACCGATGAACCAGTTGCCGGCATCGTACATCGTTTCCGCCTCAAAACCCTGGATGCGGGCCTGCGCGATGTTCTGGTACTGGTAGAACTGGCTGAAAGAGCCGAACGGCGGCACCGCGACCGGCGCCGAGGCGACGAGGTCGATATAGTCACTGACGTCGTTACGGAAGAGATTGATCTTGCCGCGGAACGAGTCACTGGCGCTGAATATGTTGTCGTACTTCAGATTGAAGCCGACCTCCTTGTTCTTGCCGACCTCAGGACGCAGGTTAGGGTTGGGCAGGAAGCAGAACAGGCCGACGGTGCCGTCCGGACAAGGGAAGAAGGCCGGTCCGCCACCGGTCGCATGCGCGCCGGAGATTACCGTCTCGGTGATCGATGGGGCGCGATAGCCTTCGGCGTAGCTGACATAAGGCTGGAAGCCCGGGACCGGAGTCACGCCGAGGGTGATCTTGGGCGAGAAGCGATCGCCACTCGCATTGGTACCGCCGGACTGCAGATTGTAACGGTCATAGCGGATCGCGCTCACCGCCTCGAACCAGGTGTTGTAGTTCTGTTTCAGTTGAATGAAGCCGCCCGACACGGTGCGGATGCCGCCCGGCGTGGTGATGTTGGAATTACCGCGGCGGTCGGTCGTGATGACGTCGTCCTGGAATGCGTCGACGCCGTAGGTCACCGCGTTGCGCCAGTCGCCGACGTTGAAGCGCGTGGTGTTGTTGGCGTCGAAGCCAAACGTATCGAGGATATAGCCGCGCTTGTCACCGACACAGCCGGAGATGTTGTTGCCGACATTGCCGGCGCCGCAATAGGCCGAGCCGGATGTCGAGTAGTGATAGGTCTTGGTCTGGTCGTTGTCGGTGCGATTGCCGTAGAGCGATATGTGCGAGTCGAACAGATTGTCGCTCGGCAGCGAATAGTTCCAGGTCACCGTTCCGGTGTAGTTCTTGGTATCGGACGCATAGACCGACGAGCCCTGATACAGCGCGCGCTGCGCCGCCGTCGCGACCGGGCCCCGGTTGAACTGGCCGACATCGTACTGGTAGTCCTGAAAGACGGCCCCGAACTTGACTTCGTGACCGATCGCGGGCCGCACGGTGAGCTTCATCAGCCCGCCTTCGACCTGGTTGCCGGTGTTGCCGATCTCGGTGCCGTTGCCGTCCTTGTAATTGCCTTGCGTGCGATAGACCGCGCCGCCGAAGATATCGACGTCGGGCGTGGCGCGCACGCCGCCGAAGACCGAGCCGAGGCCGCGATTGTTGTTGGAGCCGTAGGAGCCGGAGAGATCGACGCCCCAGCGCTCGCCGGGACGCAGCACATCGTCGATGTCCTTGGTGCGGAACGAGACCAGGCCGCCGATTGCGCCGGAGCCGTAGATGTTGGCGGTCGGACCGCGCACGACGTCGACGCCGCCGATCAATTCGGGATCGAGGAAGAAGGAGCCGTTGGCGTTGTGGCCGGTGCGCTGATAATTCTGCCGCGCGCCGTCGACGACGACAGCGACGCGTCCGAAATCCTGCAGACCACGAATGTTGATGACAGTCGCTGGATCATCGCCGCGTTCCTGGAACGACACGCCGGGCACAGCATAGAAGATGCCCGACAGCCGGTTCGGCTGAAGACCCTGTATCTGGTCGAGCGAGATCGAACTGACCGGTGCGAGCGAGTCGATGGCGCGCTCCTTGGTCTTCGTTGCAGCCGCGGTGATGGTGTCGAGCGCCTGAACCTGCGCCGTGCCGCCGGCCTGGGCTCGGGCGTTGAGGACCTCCGGCGTTGCCTGCTGCGCGGCTAGCGGCTTCGCCGGCTTGCGCTTGGCCTGCTTCGGCCGTTCCGTCGACGCGCGCTCAGCCTGCGGCTCGGCGGTCTGTGCAAGACCGCTTTCCGTCGTCATTGCCGCAAATGAAATTACCGACGCGCCCAAAATCAAGGCGCGCGAATACCTAGCCCCGTCAGCCATATCAGCCCCAGCCTGCACTTCACTCTATTATTTCAGGTCTTTTGGCTGGCGTGCGTTCGCAACGCGAACGACTGGCTGGCTGATTTCTCAAGACGCGGGCAAGTCACCCCGCCGCCATAATTGGTTACGTGGCAACACTCTGACGGTCAATGACATCAGGTTGCAGTTTATATCGATTGTAAATTGCAGCCGTTGGAATGCGCTTCGTGCCGCTTATACAAACAAGCAAGCAGCACTCCAGAGTTTCGAAAGCGCATCACACCCGACATGTCAGCAACATCAGGAGACAGCAGCGGCAGCGCGGCGGGGTCGGCAGGAAGCCCTTCTGCGACAACGAGAACCCTCACCATGCGTGGGAGCCGGATCGACAGTCGCGAGCTGTTTGCGGCCGAGCGCGAGATCATCATCGCGCATGGCGAGGACAGCTATCGGCTTCGCCTGACCTCGCAGAACAAGCTGATCCTGACGAAGTGACCTGTAATGACATTTTGTCGCACCCTCACAAGCGTCCTGCTCTCCAGCACGATCGCGCTCGCCTCTGTCGCGCACGCCGCCGGGATCACCGTGCATGACGCGCGCAATCGCGACATCGCCGTGACCGACTTCGCGCGCACCGTCTCGATCGGCGGCGCCATCACCGAGATCATCTATGCGCTCGGGCTCGAGAACCGGCTGGTCGGCGTCGACACGACGAGCCTTTATCCAGCGGCGGCGCTGCACGACAAACCCAATGTCGGCTACATGCGCCAGATCTCCGCCGAAGGCGTGTTGGGCCTCAACCCCACCCTGATCCTGGCGATCCAGGGCTCGGGCCCGCACGCGACCATGGAGATCCTGGAAGCGGCGAAAGTGCCGTTGGTGCTGGTGCCCGACACCTTCTCCGAGGACGGCCTGATCGAGAAGATAAAACTGGTCGGCCACGCCATGGGTGTCGACGCGCGCGCCGCGTGCCTGAGCGCCGCGGTCGGCGCCGATCTTGCGCAGCTGCGCACCCTGCGTGCCAAGGTGACCAAGCCGGTGCGCGTGATGTTCGTGATGTCACTGCAGAACGGACGCGCCATGGTCGCGGGCCACAAGACCGCGGCCGACGAGATCATCCAGCTCGCCGGCGCCGCCAACGCCGTCGACGATTTCGACGGTTACAAGATCATCGGTGACGAGGCGATCGCGGCGGCAAGGCCCGACGTGGTGCTGTCGATCGAGCGCGGCAAGGACTCGCTGCAGGCCGACGCGATCTATGCCCATCCCGGCTTCGCCCTGACGCCGGTCGTGGCCAACAAGAGCCTCATCACAATGGACGGGCTCTATCTGCTCGGCTTCGGGCCACGGACGGCCGCGGCGGCGCGCGATCTCTCGGTAAAACTCTATCCGGCATTGGCCGAACCGGGCGATGCATTCACCTCGGCGCTGTCGGCGGCGAATTGCCGGCAATGAGCGTGGCGATCGGCACGGAAGCGCGCAGCACGGAACGACGCCCCAGCGCGCGGCGGCGGTCCGCATCGTTCGCAATCCCTCTCCTGATCGCGGTGCTCGCGGTCGCCGCGATCGTCGCGCTGAGCTTCGGCGCCGCCGGCATCCCCCTCTCCCGCCTGCCTGCTGCACTCGGGCTATCAGGCGAAAGCACGGCGATGACGGCCCGCGACCAGCTCGTGCTGTGGTCGATCCGCGTCCCCCGGATCGCGGCGGCGGCGATGGTCGGCGGCTTGCTCGCCGCGGCCGGCGCGATCATGCAAGGGCTGTTTCGTAACCCGCTCGCCGATCCCGCGCTGGTCGGCGTCTCCAGCGGCGGCGCGCTCGCAGCCGCAAGCGCGATCGTCTTCACCGATTCGCGCTTCGGCGAGACGCTGCGCTTCCTCCAGACCGAGCTCCTGCCGCTCGCGGCATTCGCGGGATCGCTGGCCACGACCGCGATCCTCTACGGCATCTCGAGCCGCTCGGGGCGCACCTCGATCGCGGTCTTCCTGCTCGCCGGCGTCGCCATCACCGCCATCGCCAATGCCGGCATCGGGCTTCTGGTGTTCATCGCCGACGACCGCCAGCTCCGCGATATCACGTTCTGGCTGCTGGGCTCCATGAGCGGGGTGACCTGGACCAAGGCCGCCGTGCTCGCGCCGATCCTCATCATCGGGCTTGCCACCTGCGCCTTCATCGCACGCGGTCTCGATCTCCTGGTGCTCGGCGAGGCCGATGCCTTTCACGGCGGGGTCGATGTCGAGCGTCTCAAGCGGATCTCGATCGTCATGGTCTCCGCCATGACCGGCGTCGCGGTGTCGATCAGCGGCGTCATTGGCTTCGTCGGCATCGTCGTGCCGCATCTGCTCCGTCTCGTCATTGGACCTGCGCATCGGCTGCTGCTGCCGGCCTCGGTGCTGCTCGGCGCAATCCTGATGGTCGGCGCTGACACGCTGGCGCGCACGATCGTCGCGCCGGCGGAGATGCCGATCGGCATCCTGACCGCGGCGGTCGGCGCGCCGGTCTTCCTCTTCATCCTGCTGCGACAGCGCGGGCTGGCCTCGCTATGAGCGCCGTGATCGAGGCGCGCGGCTTGAGCAAGCGCGCCGGCCGCGCGACGCTGCTCGATGGCGTCGGCCTGACGGTTGCGGCCGGCGAGATGGTCGCGATCATCGGCCCGAACGGCGCCGGCAAGTCGACCCTGCTGCGGTTGCTCTCCGGCGATCTCCGCCCGAACGAGGGTGCGGTGCGCCTGAAACAGCGCGATATCAGCAGCTATACGCCGCGCGAGCTCGCCGCACGGCGCGCCATGCTGTCCTAGCATATCAACGTCACCTTCCCCTTCACCGTCGAGGAGATCGTGCTGATGGGCGCGGGTGAGCGCAGCGTGCGTGAAGCAGGCTCGCTCGTGGACGCTGCCCTCGACGAAGTCGGGCTCGCGCATTTCCGCGAACGGCAATTGCCAACGCTATCAGGCGGCGAACAGCAGCGCGCCCATTTCGCCCGCGTGCTGGTGCAGCTCGCCTGCGGCGAAGCCGAGCACGGCCCGGGACTTCTGCTGCTGGACGAGCCGACCTCGAGCCTCGATCTGCGCCACCAGATCGATCTCGTCGAAGCCGCGCGTCGCCGCGCGGCCGGCGGCACGGCCGTGATCGCGATCCTGCACGACCTCAATCTCGCGATCCGCTTCGCCGACCGATTGATCGTGCTGAACGGCGGCAAGCTCGCCGCAGATGGCTCGCGCGCCGATGTCGTCACCCGCGAAACCATCCGCGAGATCTTCGAGATCGACGCCGTCGTGCACCAGGGCGACGACGGCGTGCCTTACGTATTGCCGCAATCGATGCGCGCGGCGCTCCTCACCTCTCCCCAGCGGGGAGAGGTGAGGACCTAGCCGCCTACCCCGCCGGGACGATCACCATGCTCTTGTCCTTCGGCCAGCGGATGCGCCAGGCGAAGTTGATATCCTTGACTTCGCCCGACTTGGCGTCGAACGACCATTCCAGCACGCCGCGGCGGTCACGGATGTTGCTCGCGGTCGGCGGCGTGGTCGCGGGCAGCATTTCGACGACGATGTCCTCGCTCTCGCTGACCGGCAACTGATCCTCGATCGCAACCTTGATCGGGAAATCATGACCGTTGCGGACCGTGGTCTTGAACGTGCGCTCGTCGGTCTTCGACGTCGTGACCAGGAGACCGGCCGAGCCCTCGTTGCGCTTGAGCACGGCCCGCTCGATTCTCACCTTGTCGTCGGCGCCGAAGCCGAGCCGCACGATGTCGTCCTTGGCGGAAGCGGAGAGCTTGCCGCGACCGACAAAGACGCCGTCGCGGTAGATCGCGACCTTGCCCGGCAGCAGCGTCGTATCGTCGGTCTGCTTGAAGCTGGCTTCGAGGAAGGCGGTCGGGTCCAGCACCGGCGCGGCGCGGACCGCGAGGTCGGCGGGCACGGTCATCGCCGCAATGCGCAGGCTCTTGGCGCCCTCGGCGGCGCCGAGGCTGACCCGGCCGGGAATTCTGAACGTCGCCTGGAAATCCCCGATCTCGGCAATTGCCTGCTGCTCGTCGGCACGTTCGCGCGGCTCGGCCGCTTCCGCAATCTTGGCCATCGCCGGCGATTGCATCTGTCGCAGAACCGGCGCGGGCCGCGCCAGATCGGAGACCGAGCCTGCTGCCAGCGGCTTCGGCACCTGGGGATATTGCGCGACCAGCGAATGCAGCTCCGGCGCGCTGCCGCCGCGGCTGATGCGGGTCGTGGAGACGCCGAGCGTCACGTTGGACCAATCCTCGCCGGTCGATTGCGTGATCTCGGCGCGGCGGACCAGCTCGAGCTGCGGCTTGCGATCCTTGGCGCCGGTGTCGAGCCGAGCGTCATAGAGCGGCATCCAGCGCGCATTGCGCACGGCGTAAGTCACGCGCAGCGTCGCCTTCGTCGCAGCAGTCGCGGCAACGTCCATGCGAACCTCGAGCTTGCTCGGCGGCTTGGCCTTGCGCTCGACCTCGAGTTGGGCGATCTGCCGGTCGATCTCCCGCGTCTTGCGCGTGGCGTCGCGGACGACGGTGTCGGCGCTCGCAATTTCCTCGCCGACCGCAGCAAAGGCCGCGCGCCATTCGGCGATCGGCCGTGCCTCGCCCTTGTCGCCGATCCCCGCGGGAGAGGTTTCCGCAAAGTGCTCCGCAAACTTGCGCCGCGCATTCGCCGAGTCGATCGCGCCCTGCAAATCGGCGCGCTGATCGTTCAGGGCCTCGATGCGCTTTTCCAGCTCGGGCAGATTGACCGGCGCGGCGCGAGGCGACCGCGCATCGATCGTGCCTATGGTGAGCTTTGCGCCGCCCTCACCCTCGACCCGGATCGAGGAGGCATCGAGACCAAGCGGGAAGTCCCTGGCAACAAGCGTCGAATCCCCGGACGGCAAATCAACCGTGATGACGCGGGTGACGGTGGCGCCATCGGGGTAAACCGTGACCGTATCGATCGCCGAGCTGGCGTCCAGATCGGCGGCCCATGACGGCGACGCCGCCGCCATGGTGACCAGAACCAGGCTTGTCGTTGCCAAATATTTTGCGGTGATGCGCATGAAGTCCCTCCTGCCGTATCGCCGCGCCGCCAGCCGGACGCGCGCGATCAAATGCCTCGCCAACATGGTTGGACGCGGCAGGGAAGGAACTGGTTCGATTGGGGTTTCCGTGGGGCGCCGCGGCGGCAGCACCAAGGCTGAGGAACGTATCGCAGCCCCCCGCGGCAGGCCTCAGGCCTGGGTCGACGCCCCCTGGCCGAAGATGCGGCGGAGCAGATCGGTCACGTTCTTGGCGCCCGCCTTCTTCAGGACGCCGGCGCGATAGCCCTCGACGGTCCGCGCGCTCAGATGCATGCGCCGGGCGATCTCCTTGTTGGTCAGGCCGGCAGCGAGGTGCTCGAGCACGTCGCCCTCACGCTCGGTCAAGGGCTCGCAGCCGGGCAACCAGCGCTGCCGGCCCGTGCCGGGCTGCGCGAATTCGTCGATGGCGGCATCGATCCGGCCGATGACGTCGTGGGTGCGGAACGGCTTTTCGATGAAGTCGGCCGCGCCGCTCTTGATGGCGTCGACCGCCATGGCGATGCTGCCATTCGCCGAGGTCACCAGCACCGGCGCCATGCAATTTTCCTCGCGCAGGCGCCTGAGCATGTCGAGGCCGGAGCGATCCGGCGGCAGCTCCATCAGCACACAGGCCGGCATCCGCGCCTTTGCTTCGGACAGGAGTGAGGCACCGTCAGCGAAGCAGATCACGTCATAGGCGCTCTGTTGGAGCGCAGTCGAAAGTTGTTCGCGGGAGGCAGCGTCGGTGTCGATGACGAATACCTCGCCCTTGGAAAGCATGTTCCCCGGCATAATCCCGATCCAGCAATGTCTTGGTCAAATGGTCCGAGACGGAAAGCGGGCCGCATCGCCCTGCCGCGCCGTCGTGAGCACGGCATTCACGCCAGTGCTTCGGTTTCTCCCTATGTATGTTCCGGTCGGTTCCTGGATTTGACGGATCGAGACAGAAACTTTACATTTCGGGACATCTGCGGGAATGGCTGGCAGGAACGGTTCGCATGACCGACCTCGTTCGCAGCGCAGGCTTGAGCTATTTTCCGGAGATCGCCCGGTCGGTCGGGCTCGATCCCAAACAGATGATGCGCAAGGCCAGGCTGCCGCTGGCCTGCCTCGACAAGCCCGATACGCCCATTGCCGTCGCAGGCCTGCGCCGTCTGCTCGAATTGTCGGCGGAGGCCTCCGGCGCCGAAGATTTCGGCTTGCGTCTCGCCGAGCGTGGCGGCCTGACCAATTTCGGTGCGGTCGGCCTGATCGTGCGCGAACAGGCGACTGTCGGCGAGGCGATCGACGCATTTTCGCGCTTCATCCACATCCATCATGACGGCATGCGGCTGGATGTTGCGCGCGACGGGCAGATCGTGACGGTCACGCTGCACCTGCGCGGCCGGCGGCCGAGCGCGCCGCGCCAGGCGATCGACATGGCGCTCGGCAGCATTCACCGCATCATCCAATCGCTGCGCGGCCATGACTGGCGGCCGCAGGAGGTCCAGCTGCATTACCCGCCGCCGCGCGACCGCAAGCGCTACCGCGAATTTTACGGCTGCCGCGTGACCTTCAACGCCGAGCACGATGCGATCCTGCTCTCGGCGCGCGACATGGAGCGCCGGATCCCGAGCGCGCATCCGCTGATCGCGAGCTATCTGCGCAAGCGGATCGAGGCGATCGAAACCCGGCCCGCAAGCTGGGAGGGGAAGGTCGACGAGGTCGTACGCATCCTGCTCGCCGGCGGCGACTGCACGGTCGAGCGCGTGGCCGAGCATCTTGCCTGCACCCGCCGCACCATCCACCGCCACCTCGCTGCATCAGGCACCAGCTTCTCGGCCATCCTGGATGCGCAACGTGCCGATCTCGTGATCCAGCTGATCGAGGACCCCGGCCGGCCGTTGGCTGACATCGCGGTGCAGCTCGGCTTCTCCGCGCAGAGCGCCATGGCGCGCTGGTTCCGCGGCCGGTTCGGCTGCACCATCACCGACTGGCGCAAGGGCGCGCGGCCTCTGACACCGCCGCCCGATGCGCCCTCGGCAACCGCCGCTTGAGTTCAGCGCGCCGGAGCAGGCACGCCCATTATGGCGAGGGCACGCCGCCGGCTGCCGGCGAGCAGCGGGCCGAACGCGACGGCAAATCCGAAGAACGCGACGAGCCAGCCGCAGGCGGCGATGTGCAACAACAGATCGCTGTGCGCGGGCAACACCACGGCGGCGACCCGTGCCAGGGCTGCGATGATGATTGCAGCGTAGATTGCCTGGGTCGCCGGCGAAGCGGTCAACGCCTGTCCGGTATGGCCGAGGCTCGCGCGGGTCATCACCGCCAGCGTCATGGTTCCCGCCGCGCCCGCCATCCAGGCGTGGATGCCTGCGCTTGGCGGCAGCGCTCCGAAAACCGCGACGGCGTGCAGGATGAAGCCGAGCGGCACGAAGACGTAGCCAATATGCAGGATCACCAGCAGTCGCTCGCGAAAAGTGCGATCGCCGGCCCAGCGCGCAAGCCGCACCAGATGCAGCCCGCCGACCAGCGCCATCAGGACAGCTGTGACGACATTCAGCGGCGCCACGATCCAGAAGATGAGCGCGAGCGCGCTGCATCTGATCACTGCGCCGTCGAAGCGTCCGAACGGCACCGGCAGGCGACCGGGATTGAACTTGACCAGCCAGTTGCGAGTGAAGCTCGGAATGATGCGGCCTCCGATCAGCGAGATCAGCAGCATGACCACCCCGATGCCGACGCGGATGCTGAAATCAGCCGCGCCCTGGTAGTGCGCCTCCAGATGAAAAGCGACGTTGCCGGCGAGCAGAATGGACACCAGCGCCACCACGGGCAGGTTGCGCCAGTTGCCGCCTGCGATGATCTCGCGCGCCGCGGCGGCGACGACCAGCGCCAGGAAGGCGCCATCGACGAGAAGCGCAAACGCCCAGCCGGTATCGGCCGACAACGTCACCGCGACACGCCCGGCAAGCCAGACCATCACCAACGCGCCCAGCGAGGTGCCCTGGATCGGCAGCCGCCCGGTCCAGTTCGGGATGGCCGTGAACAGGAACCCGGTGATCACCGCCGGCAGGAAGCCGTAGAGCATCTCGTGGACGTGCCAGTCGCGCGGCACGAATGCGGAACTCACCGACAATTCGCCGTAGAACATCGGCAGCCAGGCCAGGATCGATAGCCCCGCCTGGATCGCGGCGAGCAGGAAAAAGGGCCGAAAACTGTTCGCAAACAGCGGCCAGCCCTCAAAGTTGCGGGATCGGGCGCCAGCCATGGGTCAACTCCAATAAATTCAGTCGTTGTCTGGAAAAATACTGCCACTCAGCCGTCCCGTTTTGCGCTATCGCAAACTATCGAACGATTGCAGGTGCCATCACACTCCCTGATGCCAAGGAGGCAGAATGGCCAAGGTCGACACATCGCTGGTTGCGCATTTGCCGCTGTTCGCCGGGGTCACGCCGGAAGCTCTGGATGAAATCCTGCGTGAGGCCCGTTCGGCGCACTATCCCAAGAACACCGCCATTTTCGAGCAGGGGGCGGATGCGCAGTCCTTCTTCCTGCTGCTGCACGGCCATGTCCGCGCGGCCAAGACCACGCCGACCGGCGAGCAGATCGTGGTGCGCTACGTCGCGCCCGGCGAAACGTTCGGGCTCGCCATGGCGATCGGAGCCGTGCAATATCCAGCGACCGCGATCGCTGTCGATGACAGCGTGGTGCTGATCTGGCCAACCTCGGCCTGGCCGCGGCTGGTCGAGCGATTTCCCTCGCTGGCCGCCAACACGCTCCAGACCGTCGGCGCGCGTCTCCAGGAGAGCCACACCCGCATCCTGGAAATGTCGACCCAGCAGGTCGAGCAGCGCGTCGCCCATGCGCTGCTGCGCCTTGCCAAGCAGTCCGGCAAGAAGCTGGACCACGGCATCGAGATCGACTTCCCGATCAGCCGCCAGGACATCGCCCAGATGACCGGCACCACGCTGCACACCGTCAGCCGCATCCTGAGCGGCTGGGAGAGCCAAGGCCTCGTCGAGAGCGGCCGTCAGCGCATCATCCTGCGCGATCCGCACAGGATCGTCGTATTGGCGGAGCGGAGCGCCGACAGCGGCGCCGCGTGACGTAGCTTTTGTTCTCCCTCTCCCCGTTCTTACGGGGAGAGGGTTGGGGTGAGCGGCCTCTCTCTCTCTCTCTCTCTCTCTCTCTCTCTCTCTCTCTCTCTCTCTCTCTCTCTCTCCACACGCTAGATCACGGTGAGACCTGTACCCCCTCACCCGGATCGCACCGGACGATGCTTCGCATCGCCGAGGCGATCCGACCTCTCCCCGCAAGCGGGGAGAGGTGAACACCACCTCGACCTCGGGAATTAGGGGTGAGGGGCGCTTCCGCTTACGGCGAAAGCCGTCCCTCACCCGGGAATCCGCGCGCGCCCGCGCGAATTCGAGACTGCTTCACGCCGGCACGCAATCGCACAACGCGGCGAGGAATTTTTCGCGGTCGATGCCATGCTCGCGGCAGGCATCATCCACCGTGTGGAAGGTTGCGATCGGGCAACCGACACAAGCCATCCTGAAGGCCAGAAACACGCGGATCGTGTGCGGCGCCGTACGCATGATGTCATCGACCAGATCGTCGGATCCAAAAGACATGGACAACTCCGTTCCAATACGACGATAGCAGAATGGACCGGAGACTCCTTGTCGAAGCGCAAGCTGGCGGCGGCTTCTCCCTCGCCCGGCGAGGAGCGAGGAAGAGGAACTACACAGCCCGGCTGTGCAGCTGCTTCGCCGGATTGAGATGCGCGTCGAACGCGGCCGCGACGCTGCGGACCAGGAAGCGGGAATCCTTTGCGACTGCGAGGCGGTTGCCGTCCAACCTCACGATGCCGTCGGAGATCAGCGGCTTCAGACGCGCCGCCGAATTCAGCATCGCACCCGCCTCCGCGCCATGGCGCGCGCAGATGTCGCCGAGATCGGCGCTGAACTCGCACATGATGCGTTCGATGATGTCGGCGCGCAGCCGGTCGTCGTCGGTGAGCCCATAGCCCTTGGCGGTGGCAAGACGGCCGGCGGCGATGCTTTGCGCATAGCCGCCGATCTGCACTTCGTTCTGGACGTAACCCTGCGGCAAATGCCCAATCGCGCTTGCGCCGAAACCGAGCAGGACTTCGCTCTTGTCAGTGGTGTAGCCCTGAAAATTGCGCCGCAGCGTCCGTTCCTCGAAGGCCACTGCCATGGAATCGCCGGGACGCGCGAAATGATCGAGCCCGATCTGCACGTAACCGGCCTCCTTCAATGCATTCGCGATCGCGCAAGCCTGGTCGTGGCGCGCGAGTCCGTCCGGCAACACGGCCTCGTTGATCATCTGCTGGTGCTTCTTGAAGCTGGGCACATGAGCGTAGCCGAACACGGAGAAGCGGTCGGGCGCGAGCGTGAGGCTGCGCCGGACGGTGTCCAGACATGACGCGACGGTCTGGTGCGGCAGCCCGTAGATCAGGTCGAAATTGAGTCCCTCGATGCCGGCGCGCCGGAGCATGTCGACCACGGAAGCCGTCTGCTCGAAGCTCTGCACGCGGTTGATCGCCCGCTGCACCACCGGATCGAAGCTCTGCACGCCAAGGCTCGCGCGGTTGACGCCGGAGAGCCGCATGGCATCGACCATGTCGGCGGTCAATGTGCGGGGATCGATCTCGACCGCGATCTCGGCCGAGGGCAGCACGAAGAACTTCTGGCGCATTGTCGCCATCAACTCGGCGAAAGCTTCCGGCTGCATGATTGTCGGCGTGCCGCCGCCGAAATGGATGTGCTCCACCTTGATGCGGCGCCCGATGGTTTCGGCGACCTGCTCGATCTCGTTGCGCAGCGTCCGCTGATAGCCGGCGATGAGCTCGTCGCGACGGACGATCTGGGTATGGCAGCCGCAATACCAGCACATCTCGCGGCAGAACGGCACATGGAGATAGAGTGACGCGCTGGCGCCCGCCGGCAGATCCGCCAGCCAACTGGCGTAGGCGTCCGGTCCGACCGCCGTCGAAAAATGCGGTGCGGTCGGATAGCTCGTGTAGCGTGGCAATCGTTCTTCGCCGTAGCTCGCCGCAAGATCAGCTCTCATGTCTTACCCATTCGTAAATTTCCGCCGTGCGCAGACATCACGGCAAATCACGGAATGCACTCCAATAACCCGGATCCGCGGAGGCGACCTTGCGCTCGCGCAAAGTCGGCCGGGGGTGCAGCAGACATTGCGCTCGCGCAAAGCGCAGCGGCCGGTTCGGGGCCATGATCATGGCAATTCGCACGCCATCCGGAGCGTTTGCCCATGAGGCTTCTCGCACTCGAACTGATTCTTTCCTTGCTCGACGTCCGCGGCCATATCCCGCGTTTCGACGACTTTCGGCCGGCCCCGGCCGGCACCGCGCGCGCTCTGGCCGCGGCCATTGCTGTCTTCGCCGTGCTGTCGCTGGCGATCTGGGCAACGGTCTGGCTTGCCACACGTCTATTTTAGTCACGTCTTCGCGAAGGCCTCGACCATGATCTCATCCAAGCGCGCATTCGCCGGCACGATCATCCTGACATGTCTTGTCGGAGCGCCGGCCTTCGCGGCCGACACGACCAGCGGCGATCTGGTCATTACCAGGGCTTGGAGCCGGGCGACGCCCGGCGGAGCCAGGGTCGCCGGCGGCTATCTGACGATCGAGAACAGGGGCCGCGCGCCGGAGCGGCTGCAGGCCGCATCGGCCGCCCATGCGCTTCGAACCGAGATCCACGAGATGACCGTCAACGACGGTGTCATGACCATGCGTCCGCTCGACAAGGGCCTTGTCATCGCACCCGGACAAATCGTGACGCTTGGACCCGGCGGCGGACACCTGATGTTCATCGGTCTCGATGTGCCGCTCCATGCCGGCGACCAGATGCCCGTGACGCTGTCGTTCCAGCATGCCGGCGCAGTGAAAGTGACGCTGGACGTGCAGGCCATCGGCGCACAGGCTCCCGAAAGCACGAAGACAACGGCGGCCGCAGAGCCTGCACATCGCGTGGAGCAGGCTGCGGCGGTCCCACCCGCGTCGACGACCGAAGCTGACGAGAGCTTCTTCACGCATCTCCATGCTGAAAAGGCCATGGCCAACGTCACGGTCTCGCCCGGGCGCGCCGGTCCGGTTGAAATCGCAATCCAGCTTGAAGATGCGAATGAGTTGCCGCTGAGCGCCGACGCGGTTGCTGTCACGCTCGGCAACCCCGAGCACGGCGTCGCGCCGATCACCGCGAACGCCGAACGCGTCGGCAACGATCAGTGGCGAGTCAGAATGTCGGCACCGCTGTCAGGCCGCTGGTCGCTCGGCCTCGACATCCGCATCACGCCCTCGGATGCAGTCAACGTCGTGTCACCGATCCTGCTCCGTTGAGACACCTAAGGACTGTTGCGGAGCCGAATCCGGCAAAACCTTGTCGCAGCGCAAACACTCTTGCCACGATCGGCGCACACTGCATCCGTCATCAAAAACCTTTCCAGATGAAGGATGCTTCCGATGTTCACCCGCAGAGCCGCATTGATCAGCGCCGCCGCGACCGCGCTGATGCTGGCGACCCCCGCCTTCGCGGCCGATGATCTCAAGCTGCCGCGCCAGAAGGTAGAGCTGGTCGCTCCGCCCTTCGTGCATGCGCACGAGCAGGCGACCAAGCAAGGCCCCAAGATCATCGAATTCAAGCTCACGATCGAGGAGAAGAAGGTCGTCATCGACGAGAAGGGCACCACCTTCCAGGCGATGACCTTCAACGGCTCGATGCCGGGCCCGCTGATGGTCGTGCACGAGGGCGACTACGTCGAAACGACGCTGGTCAATCCCGCGACCAACACCATGCCGCACAACATCGACTTCCATTCCGCGACCGGCGCGCTCGGCGGCGGCGCGCTCACCCTGGTCAATCCCGGCGAGCAGGTCGTGCTGCGCTGGAAGGCAACCAAAACCGGCGTGTTCGTCTACCATTGCGCTCCGGGCGGCCCGATGATCCCCTGGCACGTCGTCTCGGGCATGAACGGCGCCGTGATGGTGCTGCCGCGTGACGGCCTCAACGACGGCAAAGGCCGCGCGCTGAAATACGACAAGGTCTACTACATCGGCGAGCAGGACATGTACGTGCCGCGCGACGAGAAAGGCAACTTCAAGTCCTACGAGTCGCCTGGCGAGGCCTTCACCGAGACCGAAGAGGTGATGAAGAAGCTGATCCCGACCCATGTCGTGTTCAACGGCAAGGCCGGTGCGCTGACCGGCAAGAACGCGCTGACGGCCAATGTCGGCGAGAACGTGCTGATCGTGCATTCGCAAGCCAACCGCGACAGCCGTCCGCACCTGATCGGCGGCCATGGCGACTATGTCTGGGAGACTGGCAAGTTCGGCAATGCCCCCGAAGTCGGGCTCGAGACCTGGTTCATCCGCGGCGGCTCGGCGGGAGCTGCACTGTACAAGTTCCAGCAGCCCGGCATCTACGCCTACGTCACGCACAATCTGATCGAGGCCGCCGACCTCGGCGCCACCGCGCACTTCAAGGTCGAAGGCAAGTGGAACGACGATCTGATGATGCAGGTGAAGGCCCCTGCCGAAATACCGGCAGCCAACACCAACTAAACGCGACAAGGGGCCGGTCATCACCGGCCCCTTCTTTCTTCGAGGAATGACCATGCTGATCGCATTCAAACTCAAACTGGCACTCGCCTGCGCCGCCGGACTCGCCGGGCCGATCGCGATGGCGCCGCTGGTCTCGGACATGACCGTCCACGGCACGGCGTCGGAGCCTGCGATCGTCAGGGTCGCAGCGGGCAGCCTGTCCTATCGCGAGGCCGGCGATTTCACGCGCGGCGGACAGCAGGCGGAAGCGCCACTGCGCGCGATGCGCGTCGACCGACCGCTCCACATCATGCGAAATCAGGTCTCCTCATCCGACTATCAGCTCTGCGTGCGGGATGGCGCCTGCCGCGCGCTCGATCGCGACGTCGCGGTCGCCGCCGATCGCCCCGCGGTGCAGGTGAGCTGGCACGATGCCGAGGCTTATGCAGGCTGGCTGTCGCGCAAGACAGGCCACCATTACCGCCTGCCGAGCGATGCAGAATGGGCCTTTGCAGCCGGCTCCAGATTCAAGGACGATGGCGTCGCTGTCGATGCCGACGATCCTTCAAAACGCTGGATCAGCCGCTACGAGCGCGAATCCGAACGCGACCTCTCCGACACCACGGCCTATCCGTTCGGCAAGTTCGGCCCGAACGAGCACGGCGTCGAAGACCTCGCCGGCAACGTCTGGGAATGGACCTCGACCTGCTTCGTGCGCTCGCGTGTCGACGCCGCCGGCAATGCCGGCCGCCCCACCGTGAACTGCGGCGTGCGTGTCGTCGAGGGCGCCCACCGCGCCTATGTCACCGACTTCATCCGCGACGCCCGCGCCGGCGGCTGCGCCCAGGGCGTGCCGCCCGCCAATCTCGGCTTCCGCCTGGTGCGCGAGGAGACCTCCTGGGTCGCGAGCGTGTCGGCGCGGTGGAGCAAGGTGTGGGCGGTGAGGTCGTAGCCAAGATTATCGCCGCGTAGCCCGGGTGAGCGAAGCGACACCCGGGAAGGTCCCGCATATCGCTTCGCACATGCGGGCTACGGACACGTCAAATCGCGCGCGAACATGCGAAAGCCCGGTGCTCCGATGATCGTCTCGAACGCGGGATCGCGTTTCTCCTCCGCAAAGACAAATCCGGCCTTGGCGTAGGCGCGCTCGGCGGGCTCGTTGCCGATCAGGAACGATATCGTCGTCCGGGCAAACCCGGCTGCCCGCCCCTTGTCCAGCGCGTGCGCGATCAGCACCTGCATCAGGCCGCGACCACGATGGGCAGGATCGGTCGCGACATGCTCGATCATCCAGTCGCCCTCGCCGCCCTGGACCCAGCAAGCCCGCGAATAGGCGCCGCGCCGGCGGATGGCGTCCAGCTCTGACGCCGTGAGCCCAGTTGAGAGACCGACCTCTTCGAGCGCGCGCCAGGCCGCAGGTCCGGTGCCGGCCGCAGGCACAGCGCAAAGTGCAGCAGCAGGCTTGCCATCGATCTCGGCGACCAGGAACTGCGACGCGTGCCACATCGACACCGCGCGTGCGACGGCGACGCGCGCGATGAAATCGAGGCACTCCGCTTCCGGCCAGCCGAGCGCCACGTCGAACCAGCCGCGCGGCCGATAGCCGCGCATCGAGTACAGGATGGTTCTTGCGATGAAAGCAGCGTCCTCGGGACGCGCTGACCTTATCGTCATACGCGCCCCATTCTCGAAGACCTTACGTGTTCTTCAGCGCCACGCGAAACTCGGCTTCGGTCTTCGCCTTGACCTCGTCGAGCGAGACGCCGTCGGCGAGCTCGATCAGGGCCATGCCGCCGTCGCCGTGCTTGTCGATGGTGAAGACCGCCAGATCCGTGACGACCATGTCGACCACGCGCTCGCCGGTCAGCGGCAGATTGCACTTCTTCAGGAGCTTGGAGCCGTCCTTGGCCGAATGCTCCATCACCACGACGACGCGCTTGACGCCGGCGACGAGGTCCATCGCGCCGCCCATGCCCTTGACCATCTTGCCAGGGATCATCCAATTGGCGAGATCGCCGTTCTGGGCCACCTGCATGGCGCCGAGGATCGACAGGTCCATGTGGCCGCCGCGGATCATCCCGAAGGAATCCGCGCTCGAGAAATACGAGGTCGAGGGCAGCTCGCTCACTGTCTGCTTGCCGGCGTTGATCAGGTCCGCGTCCACCTCGTCTTCATAGGGGAACGGGCCCATGCCGAGCATGCCGTTCTCGCTCTGCAGGCTGACATCGACCCCGTCGGGGATGAAGTTCGAAACCAGCGTCGGGATGCCGATGCCGAGATTGACGTAGTAGCCGTCACGCAGTTCCTTTGCGGCGCGCGCGGCCATCTGTTCACGGGTCCAGGCCATGTGTGTCTCCTGATACGCTTAAGCGGCGGTACGCGGGCGGGTGTTGCGGAATTCGATGCGCTTCTTGGCCGTGCCGACCTCGACGATGCGCTTCACGAAGATGCCGGGCGTGTGGATGTGGTCGGGATTGAGTTCACCCGCCGGAACCAGATGCTCGACCTCGGCGACGGTGATCTTGGCGGCGGTCGCCATCATCGGGTTAAAATTGCGCGCGGTCTTGCGGTAGATGAGGTTGCCGGCGGTGTCGCCCTTCCAAGCATGCACGATGGCGAGGTCGGCGAACAGGCCGCGTTCCATCAGATACTTCTCGCCGTCGAACTCCTTCACTTCCTTGCCTTCGGCGATCAGCGTGCCGACGCCGGTCTTGGTGTAGAAGGCCGGGATGCCGGCGCCGCCGGCGCGGATGCGCTCGGCAAGCGTGCCCTGCGGATTGAATTCGAGTTCCAGCTCGCCGGCGAGGAATTGCTGGGCGAACAGCTTGTTCTCGCCGACATAGGACGAGATCATCTTCTTGATCTGCCGGGTTTCCAAAAGGCGGCTGAGCCCGATGCCGTCGACGCCGGCATTGTTGGAGACCACCGTCAGGCCCTTGACGCCGGACTCGCGGATCGCGTCCGAGAGCTCCTCGGCGATGCCGCAGAGGCCGAAGCCTCCCGACATGATCATCATGTTGTCATTCAAAATGCCTGACAGAGCCGACTTGGCGTCGGGATAGACCTTGTTCATGCAAATAACCTTCGACTGAACCTTCGGCTTGGAGGCGGCGCGCCCTATTGGCGGCGATTATTAGGCGAAATCCTCCAAAGCCGTCAATGATACGGGGTTCTCCGCACCGCGCCCGGGTGATAGAAGCTGCCCACACCGTGGGCAGAACCGTCCCCGGCCTTGAAAGCGACAAGAAAACCCATCAAGTTGCGGGGGTTGGGCGTGGGCACGCAGGTTTTCCGACCCGCCCTCCTGGCTCCAACGACCAACCCGATCAGGACATGCCATTGACCATGGCCCAAGGAATGAAGCGCCTCGGGACGCCGATCGCGGCGCTGCTCGGCGTCGCGCTGATCGCCCTGATCGCGACCTCATGGCTCATCAACCGCGACGCGCTGCGCAAGGCGGTCGAAGCGCAGATCCGCGACGTCACCGGGCTCGAGCTCAGTGTCGCGGGCGCAATCGACATCTCGGTGCTGCCGGCGAGCTACATCTCTTTCCGCGACGTCGGCCTCAAGGGCGGTGGCACCAGCGATCCCGCGCTCCAGGTCGACGTGCTCACCGCCAATCTGCGGCTGCTGCCTTTGCTGCTGCAACGGTTCGAGATCGCCGACCTGACGCTGCTGCGGCCGCGCATCCATGTCAGCCTGAAGCCGGACGGCCAGAGCAACTGGACGCCCTTCATCCAGACCATCGCGCGCACCATGAAGCCCGGGGCCGAGAACCAGGTCTCGTTCTCCGAAATCCGGATCCAGGACGGCGTGCTCGACTACCAGGACGCCGCCACGCACGGCACCGAGAAATTCGAGGACATCGACCTGTCGCTGGCCTGGCCCTCGATCTCGCGCTCCTTCGCCGCGACCGGACAGTTCGACTGGCGCGGCGAGCGTGTCGACGGCTCGATCAGCTTTTCCGATTTCGTCGCCGCCCTCTCCGGCGAGCGCTCGGGGTTGAAGGCGCGGATCGCCAGCGCACCGCTCAAGCTCGCTTTCGACGGCAGCGTCGCCAACCGCACCAGCCCGATGATGGAAGGGACGCTGACGATCGACAGCCCCTCCTTGCGCAACGCGCTACGCTGGACCGGGCAGCCGCAACCCGCCAGTGGCGGCTTCGGCCGCTTCGTGCTGAAGGCGCGCGCCAACGTCGTCGGCGCCTCGATCGCACTCACCAACGTCAATGTCGAGCTCGACGGCAACGCCGCCGAAGGCGTCATGACCTACGCAAATAACGGCCGGCAGACGCTGCAGGCGACGCTTGCCGCCGACGCGCTCGACTTCACTCCTTATATCTCCACCTTCCGCCTGCTCGCGAGCGGCGCGCGGGACTGGAACAGGCAGCTGTTCGATCTCAACGGATTGTCGACGACCGACCTCGACATGCGCCTGTCGGCAGCAAGGCTGACGGTGGGGCCGACCAGGCTCGGCCGCACCGCGATCGGCGCCAATTTGCGCAACGGCACGCTGGCGCTCTCGGTCGGCGAGGCGCAGGTCTATGGCGGCATCGCCAAGGGCTCGTTCGGCATCGCACGCTCCGACACCGTCGCCGACATCAAGGCACAATTCCAGTTCACCGACGTCGATCTCCAGGCCTGCGCCACCGAACTGTTCGGCCTCAGCAAGCTATCCGGTCGCGGCAACATCAACGTGTCGCTCTTCGCCTCGGGCTCGAGCCCGTTCGGCCTCGTGCAGTCGCTCGACGGCAGCGCCACCGTCACCGGTCATGACGGCGCGATCTCGGGCTTCAATGCCGAGCAGCTGCTGAAGCGCCTGGAGCGGCGGCCGCTGTCGGGCGGCGGCAATTTCCGCAACGGCTCGACGCCGTACAACAATCTCACCATCGCCGTGAAATTCTCCGATGGGGTCGCGACCGCCGAAGACATCCGTGTCGAAGGGCCGGCGGCGAAGATCACGCTCACCGGCACCGCCTCGGTGCCGACGCGCGAATACGACATGAAGGGCGTGGCGAGCCTCAACAGCACGTCGGGCTTCGAATTGCCATTCGTGGTGCAGGGCCCCTGGGACGATCCCCTGATCTTCCCCGATCCGGAAAGCCTGATCCGCCGCTCGCCGGCCTCCGCGCCGCTGCTCGACATGCTGAAGGACCGCAAGGGGGGCGACGCCGTGCGCTCCGCGATCGAGCGCATCACCGGCAGCGGAAAGCGTCCTCCACCGGCGGAATCGCCGACGGCGGAGAACGCCAAAGAGAACGCGAAGGAAAACGCCAAATCCAACTAGGCTGATCAACGCAGCCTTCGCGGATTTCGGTAGCCCGAGCTCAAGACGCTCGACATGCCGGCGACTTGCCAAATCCAAATCGAGTGGTGCGTCCGATTTCATCCCGGAGGTGGCGTTAAGCGGCCGATTGCGTCGTTGAAATCCAGGCCTTGTCCCCCTGCAGCACTGCTCCTCCACCGATCTTCGATCCGGCCGCGACCTTGAGAGAGCCACTTCCTCCCAGTTCGCGAGCCAACACCTCGCGGTCACAGGCGTCCTCCCACAGGGAAACGGTAATGGCTGCGACGCAGTTGCTGATCATACTGGTCAGCGCCCGCGCTTCCGACATGAAACGGTCGATGCCGACAAGCAGCGCCACGCCGGTCACCGGCAGATCCGGCATGACTGAGAGGGTTGCGACAAGCGCCACGAAGCCGCTGCCGGTGACGCCGGCCGCGCCTTTGGACGTCAGCAGCATCAGTCCGAGCATCGCCGCAATCTGCCCCCACGACAGGTGGATGTCGCAGGCCTGCGCGATGAAGATGGAAGCCAGGGTGAGATAGATGGCGCTGCCGTCCAGATTGAAGGAATATCCCATCGGCAACACGAGGCCGGACACGCCTTTCCGGCATCCGAGCTGCTCCAGCTTGCGCAGCGCTCCCGGCAGCGCCGGTTCCGACGATGACGTGCCGAGCACGATCAGCAGTTCTTCCTTGAAGTAGCGGATGGTCTTCCACAGGCTGAAGCCGTTCAGCCGCGCCAGCGTGCCGAGCACGACGACCACGAAGACGGAGCAGGCGATATAGAAGGTCAGGATCAGCAATCCGAGCGAGCCAATCGATCGAATGCCGTAGCGACCCACCGTGAACGCCATGGCTCCAAAGGCGCCGAGCGGCGCGAGCTTCATGACGAAGCCAAAGGACACAAACAGGACCTGAGAGAAGGAATCGACGGCCTTCGTCACCACGGCACCCCCATCGCCGGCGCGGCTCAAGCCAAAGGCGATCAGGATGGAGACCAGCAGGACCGGCAGCACTTCACCATCGGCAAACGCGCCAAAGAAGGAATGCGGGATGATGTGCAGCATGAAGTCCGCAAATCCGGTCGCACTCGCCTGCTTGGTGAATTTCGCAGCCACCGACGGATCCAGCGTGCTGACGGACACATGCATGCCGACGCCCGGCTGGATCAGCGACACGGCGACCAGCCCGGCCAGCAGTGCGAGCACCGTCAGCAGGTAGAACAGCGCCATGGATTTCACCAGCGTGCGGCCGACCTCGCGGGAATCGCTGATGCTGTTGATGCCGCTGACGATGGTGCAGAACACGATCGGCGCGATCATCATCTTGACCAGCTTGACGAAGCCGTCTCCAAACGGCTTCAACGCGGCACCGAACTCAGGCCAGAGGTGGCCGGTGAGGACGCCGAGCATGAGACCGATCAGCACCTGGACGTAGAGGATCCGGTAAAATGGTTTTCGCGCCTCACTGTTCTCGGGCCCGACCAGCGCTTGCTTCTGCATTCTCGTTTCTCCCATGGCTCTGATTTTTCATGGCTCTGATTTTTGAAGGCTTTGAAAGCGGTCCGGCTTCAGGCCGCCAGGACCGAATGAGGGACGTGCGATCGACGGGCGAAAACATGGCCCTCGAGAATTCGCCGGGCTGTCCGCTGCACCCGGGCAACCGGGCCGGACTCCAGCCGAACCACGAGCTGGCCGGAGGGATGGGCGAGCGTGATCGGCACCGGCGGTGCCAGCAATCCGACCATCTCTGCGGCGATCGTCCCGGGCGTCACACACGCGGTCGCGATCGCGACGGCGCCGGTCACCGCCAGCGCGCTATGGCAGTCGTGCGGCATGAAGTACCTGACGTTCAACGTCGCCCCGCTTGCGGGCGCGATCAGAACCGGCTTCGGAATCACCATTGACGCGGAATCCGGAAAACCCATCCGGCGTCCAGCCTCGATGCGCAAATGTTCGAGCCGCCCGCGGAAGGCGCCGTCGGCGAAGGCCGGAGGGGCCTCGCGGCCGGTCCATCCGAGATCGGCCGCGCGGACCAGCATGACGGGCATGGCTGCGTCGATGCAGGTCACGTCGATCCCTCCGATGCGGTCGACCGGACGTCCTGTCGGCAGCAGGCGACCGGTGCGTGCGCCGGCCGCGTTGGGGAACGACAGCTCGATGGGCGCGGCCGTTCCCGGTACACCGTCGATCCGCGCTTCGCCCTCATAGGTCACCCGTCCTCCGGGGGTGGCGACCGTCGCGTCGATCAGCTTGCCGGTATTGACATTGTGAATGCGTACATGGGTGCGATCTGCGGTAGCGGCGACGAGGCCGGCTTCGATTGCGAACGGGCCGACGGCCGCCAGCATGTTTCCGCAGTTCGGCGAGGTATCGACGATCCCTTCACGGACGCGCACCTGGGCGAACAGGTAGTCGACATCGGCGCCGGGCACCGATGGCGGTCCGATGATCGCGACCTTGTTGATCACGGCATTGCCGCCGCCGATTCCATCGATTCCGAGATCGTGCCCACCTCCCATCACCGACAACAGGACCGCGTCGCGCGAGCTGGGGTCTGCAGGAAGGTCGCGGGCCAGGAAAAACGGTCCGCGCGAGGTCCCACCGCGCATGACCACACAGGGAATGGCAATCTGATCGTTCATGATGTTCTTCCGTTCGGCGACATGTTCGCCTGAACGAGAGCATCCTCTCTCCGAACTCTTTTGTGAAATGCAAATATCTGAGGTATTATTTCGCTGACCGACATAATGGAGTCTTGCCATGAACGCAGAACTGCTCGACCTCAAGGCGTTCATCACCGTCGCGGAGATGGGCAGCTTCGTCCGGACCGCGAAGGCGCTGAACCTGTCACAGCCGGCGCTCAGCCGACGCATTCAGAAGCTGGAGGAGAGCCTTGGTGCGCCGTTGCTCGAACGGTCCACGCGCCACGTCAATCTCACCATGACGGGCCGCGACTTCCTGCCGAAGGTCCGCCGCCTCATCGACGAGTTCGAGACCTCAGTGCTCGCCATCCATGATATCGGCGCGCGAAGTTCGGGTTTGGTCTCCGTGGCCGCAGTGCCGACGGCGGTGTTCTATTTTCTTCCGCGAGCGATCGGCAGGTTTGCCGAAGCCTATCCGCGCATTCGCATCCGCATTCTGGACATCGGCGCCAACGAGGGATTGGAAGCGGTGGCGCGCGGAGAAGTTGACTTCGGCATCAATTTCATCGGCGCTTCGCATGCCGAAATCGAATTCGAGAAATTGGTCGAGGACCCTTTCGTCCTGGCCTGCCGTCACGACCATCCGCTGGCATCGCGCAAGCAGGTGAGCTGGTCGGAGATCGTGTCGCACCGGGTCATCACCGTCGGTCGCAACAGCGGCAATCGCGCGTTGATCGACAATGCGCTGGCGCGGCAGGGCCTGCAGCTGAACTGGTCCTATGAAGTCGCTCACCTCTCCGGCTCGCTTGGTCTGGTCGAAGAGGGATTGGGCATCGCCGTGCTGCCGAGGCTCGCGACGCCCGCCGCCGGTCATCCGATCATTCACACCGTTCGGCTGATCGAGCCGGAAGTGTCACGGACGATCGGAATCGTGCGCAGGCGCGGGGCGACGCTATCGCCGCATGCCAGCCAGTTTTTGAAGATGCTCCTCGAGGCATGGCGCTCTCCTTCTCGAGCCAGCGGGCATGGCAAGCCGCGGCCCCGATCCGCTGAGGCAAGTTCGAACACGATATCGACGGGTCTAAAGCGGAAACGCTGACGGCTCGCCAGAGCGGGACGAGACCGTTCCCCAAACTGGAGTTCCTCGCATGGCGCGAATTGATTGCCGCGAATTGATGCGGCGATTGGATCGATGCACGGGTTAAGCATCTCCGCAAGGCCCATCCCCACGACCTATGTCTGACAACATGCCGCTAGATCGAGCTAACGCCATGGGCTAGTGTTTTATACGACCGGTTAAAAACACCGGCCGTTTGAGGGAGAAAAACGTGAAATCCAAGGTTATTGGCGCAGTATCACTGGCGGTCGCTGCGGCCGGGCTGTTTGCAGCCGCTGCACCCGCATTTGCGCAGCAGAAGACGATCACGGTCTGGTGGGGCAAGGGCTTCTATCGCTCCGAAGACGACGCACTGATCGAGACCATCAAGAAGTTCGAAGCCAAGACCGGCATCAAGGTCGAATTGTCGCAATACGCAATCCAGGACATGATTCCGAAGACGGTCGCCGCGCTCGATGCCGGCACCGTTCCCGATGTCGCCTATTCCGACTCTTATGACGTCCAGGCGCAGGGCAAGTGGGCCTATGAAGGTAAGCTCGAGGATCTCTCCGACGTGATGGAGCCGATCAAGGGCCGGTTCGTGCAGAACACGCTGGATGCGTCGATCCTCTATAACGACGTCACCAAGAAGAAGGCCTATTACGGCTTCCCGCTGAAGCAGCAGAGCATGCACGTCCAGATCTGGAACGACATGCTGGAGAAGTCCGGCTTCAAGCTCACCGATATCCCGAACGACTGGACGGGCTACTGGACGTTCTGGTGCGACAAGGTGCAGCCGGGGATCCGCAAGGCCACCGGCCAGCGCATCTATGCCGTCGGCCAGCCGATGGGCGTGGAATCCACCGACGCCTTCCAGTCGTTCTACACCTTCATGGACGCCTACCACGTCAAGCTGGTCGACGACGACGGCAAGCTCACGGTCGACGATCCCAAGGTTCGCGAGAACCTGATCAAGGCGATGAAGGATTACACCGACACCTACATCAAGGGTTGCACGCCGCCATCCTCCACGACCTGGAAGGACCCCGACAACAACGTCGCGTTCCACAACAAGACCATCGTGATGACCCACAATTTCACGATCTCGATCGCCGCGAAGTGGTTCGAGGACTCCCAGAACCAGGCGCTCACGCCCGAGCAGCGCGAAGCCGGCAAGAAGGCCTACGAGCAGGACATCGTGACGGCGTCCTTCCCGAAGGCGCCGGATGGTTCGACCATCCGCTACCGCTCCGACGTCAAGACCGGACTGGTCTTCACCGCGGCCAAGAACAAGGCCGAGGCCAAGCAGTTCATCAGCTTCCTGCTCCAGGAAGAGAACGTCCGTCCCTACATCGAGGGCGCGCTCGGCCGCTGGTTCCCGGTGACGAAGGAAAGCCAGGAAAGCCCGTTCTGGCAGGCTGACAAGCACCGCAAGGCCGTCTACACGCAGTTCAAGGGCGGCACCGCGGCGTTCGACTTCACCAAGAACTGGAAGTTCACGATCCTTAACAACGAGAACGTGTGGGCGAAGGCGATGAATCGCGTCGTCAGCGAGAAGGTTCCGGTCGACAAGGCCGTCGACGAACTGATCGCCCGCATCAAGCAGGTCGCGGGCTAAATCATCCTTTCCCTCTCCCCGCTGTGCGGGGAGAGGTGTAAGAACAACACCGGCCGCGTTTCGCGGCCGGCATCTCTTTGAAGAGTCCGAAAAGAATGGCGATCACGCTCTCTGGCGATCAGGCAATGCCCGCCCCGCCCCTGTCGTCACGGCTGACCCCGGCGCAGGTCTGGGGCATCGTGCTGCCCGCGCCCTATTTGCTCGTTTTCCTCGCCTTCGTCGTCTATCCCGTCTGCTACGGGCTTTGGCTGGCGCGCGCCCCGGCAAACTATGTCGCGCTCTACAACGATCCGATCTTCGCGCGCGCCGCGGTCAACACGCTGATCTTCCTGGTCATCGGCATCAACGTGAAGATGCTGATCGCGCTGTTCCTGTCCGGCTTCTTCGCGGTGCAGCGCACCTGGATCAAATGGCTCTCGGTGATCTTCATTCTGCCCTGGGCGGTGCCGTCGATCCCGACCATCCTGTCGGTGCGGTTCATGCTCAATCCCGAATGGGGCGTGATCAACCACCTCATCTTCTCCTTGACCGGCGATGACGGCCCGAACTGGCTGAACGACCCGACCGTGGCGCTAACCATGGCGATCGGCGTGCACATCTGGAAGTCGCTGCCGTTCTGGACGCTGATCCTGATCACCGGCCGCCTTGCGATCCCGCACGATCTGTTCGAGGCCGCCGAGGTCGACGGCGCGAGCTGGTGGCAGAAATTCCGCTACATCACCTGGCCGTCGATGCAGACGCTCTACATCACCTGCACGCTGCTCTCGATGATCTGGACGCTCGGCGACTTCAACAGCGTCTATCTGCTCACCGGCGGCGGCCCGGCCGACCTCACGCATGTGCTGGCGACGCTCGGCATCCGCTATCTCCGGCTCGACCAGCTCAGCCTGGCCATGGCGTCGATCGTCTGCGCAATGCCGTTCGTCCTGCCGCTCGTGTACTTCATGATGAAACGGTTGTCGCGATGAAGCTCCCCACCCTGCGCGAAGTCGCAACCGAAGCGCGGTTGCTGCTGATCGGCATTCCCGTCTTCCTCTGGACGATGATTCCGATCTACCATATGTTCCTGTTCGCGATCTCGCCGAAGGAGGACGCATTCTCCGGCAAGCTGTGGCCGGACCATCCGACGCTGCACAACTTCGAAATCGTGTTCAAGCAGCAGCACTACTTCCTGCGCGACTTCTACATCCAGTTCTGGAATTCGCTGGTGATCGCCGCCTCTGTCGGCGTGCTGACGCTGTTCATCGCGACTGCCGCTGCGTTCTCGATCTCCCGGCTGAAGGTGCCGGGCGGACGCGCGGTGATGAACCTCGCGCTCTTCACCTACTTCATTCCGGCGGCGTTCCTCGCCGTGCCGATGTACCGCACCATGGGCAATTACGGCCTGCTCAACAATCACTGGTCGCTGATCCTGGCCATGGTAACGATTGCGAGCCCCTACGCGATCTGGGTGCTCAAGCAGGCCTCCGACAAGCTGCCGGTCGAGCTGGACGAGGCCGCCGTGATGGACGGCGCGACGACGCTCCAGATCTTCCGCCTGGTCTATCTGCCGCTGATGATGCCCTCGCTGGTCGCGATCGGCACTTATGCGGTGCTGCTGGCCTGGAACGAATATCTCTACGCGTTCCTGCTGCTGTCGAACGACCGCGAGATCACCCTCCCCGTCGCGCTCGGCAACTTCCTCGCCGCCGACGACTCGCCGTGGGAGCTGTTGATGACGACCGGCTTCATCTATGCGCTGCCGCCGGCCGCGATCTACTATGCCTTCCGCCGCTACATGGTGGGCGGGCTCACGGCAGGTGCGGTGAAGTCCTGACGCGACAGGACGCATCGAGTCGCCGCAAGCAGGACGTTCGAGCGACAACGTGGACAATTGCGGGTTGTCCACGCCTGCTCTAACCTCCGTGCCCCAATGCAGGGCACGGCATCATGCGCAGCAACGACGCGATCCATCTCGGCCTGATGCTGCTGGCGCTCGCGGCAGCCTATCTGATGCCGTTCGAGCTGTTGCTGCTGGCTTATGTCGTGCTCGGCCCGGCGCACTACTTCACCGAGATTTCGTGGCTGCACGACCGCAGCTACTACCTGCCACATCGCGGGATTGCGGCAGCCCTCGCAATCATCGCCGTGATCGCGGCCCTGATCGACAACGCCTCCTGGTTCGGTTTTGCGATGTGGGGCGCGCTGATCGTCTGCGCCATGCTAGCGGCCACCACCTCGGCGATCGAGAGCATGCTGCTGTTCATGACGGCGATCGCGCTGTCCGCGCTCATGTATTCGAGCGGATCCTCGCTCGCCGTGATCGGCATCCTGATTCCGACCCTGATCCACGTCTCGCTGTTCACGCTGATCTTCATGGTGCTCGGCGCGCACCGATCCGGCAGCCGCGTCCAGGCTGCGCTGGTGGCTGTCTACCTCATCGCGATTGCTACGATCCTGCTGCTGCCGCCAACCGCTGAAATCCGGATCGCAAGCTTTGCCCGGGTCGGACAGGATTATTTCGGCAATGTCGGCCCGGCGCTCAGCCGGCTGTTCGGCGTGCCCGGCCTCGTCCTCGACACCAGGCTGACGAGCCTGCTGGCCTTCGTCTACACCTATCATTACCTCAACTGGTTCATCAAAGCCGACGTGATCCGCTGGACCGCAGTCCCGAAGGCGCGGCTGGCGGCGATGGCCGCCGCCAGCGCAGCTTCCACCGCGCTCTATTTCTACGACTACGCGTTCGGTTTCACCTTCCTGCTGGCGCTGAGCCTGATCCATATCCTGCTGGAATTTCCGCTCGACGCCCTGGCGCTGCGGCAGCTCGGGGCGGCAGTGCAGGGCGCAGTGCGCGCGCGGTATGCCGCCCCCGTCGCAGCCACCGCAACGCGGCCGCGCCCCACAGGCACCAGAGGCTCGAAACGTCCGCCCCGGTCGCGCTGATTATCCGAGGGCGCGCTTTCGTCGATAGGCAATCACCAGCGCGATCGTCGAGCCGATGAAGTAGCCGGCGGTCGCGCCCGAGACGGCGCGGCCGAACATCATCGCAAATGCACGGTCGGCCGCGTCTATCGCCGAGATCACGCCGACCGCATATTGCAGCGAGAACACGACAAGGTTGCGGATCAGGGCAAACGCGCTGCCCGGGCGGATCATCTCACCTGTCTTGTGATCGACGTCGAAAGGACGCGGCGTCAGCACGCCCAGCGGCAGCAGTGCCAGCGCGGCCGCGATCCACGCCATCAGCGGCCACGCACTGCCCTGAGGCCCGAAGCCGATCCGGGACACCCCCCAGACGATGAACACGACCGGCAGGATCAGCGCACGCCAGATCGGCGTCGTGCGTGGCTGCATCGATTGGATACCCTGCCAGACGAGATAAGCGAGCAAGATCCAGACCCAGAGCGGCGTATGGGTCAGGATCTGGTAGGCCATCGTCATGGTCGCCCTCCTCGGCTTACAGCGGCGCCGCGCTCTCGCCCTGCGAGCTCGACAGTTTTGAGGCGAGCGAGGCGATCACGATGACCACCGCGATCAGGGCGATCACCAGCGTGCAGATCGCGTTGATCTCCGGCTTCACGCCCAGCCGCACCTCGGAATAGATCCGGATCGGCAAGGTCGCCGAGCCCGGCCCGGTCGTGAAGCTCGCGATGACGAGATCGTCCAGCGACAGCGTGAAGGCCAGCATCCAGCCCGCGACGATCGCGGGAGCGATCAACGGCAGCGTCACCGAAAGAAAGGCGCGCACCGGGTCGCAGCCAAGGTCCATCGCCGCCTCCTCCAGCGAACGGTCGAGCGAGCCGAGGCGGGACTGCACGACCACGGCGACGAAACACATCGTCAGCGTGGTATGGGCGATCGTCACCGTCCAGAAGCCGCGCTCGGCGTTCAGCGCGACGAACAACAACAGCAGCGACAAGCCCGTGATCACCTCGGGCATTACCAGCGGCGCGTAGAGCATGCCGGAGAACAGCGTACGGCCGCGGAAGCGCTCGCCGCGCGACAATGCGACCGCGGCGAGCGTGCCGAGCAGCGTGGCGATGGTCGCGGAGGAGACCGCAACGCGAAAGCTCATCCAGGCCGCCTCGATCATGGCGCGGTCATTGAAGAACTCGTGATACCAGCGCAGCGACCAGCCGCCCCACACCGTCACCAGCCGCGAGGCATTGAAGGAATAGATGACGAGAATGAGGATCGGCAAATAAAGGAACGCCAGCCCCAGCGCGAGCGAGGCGACGTTGAAACGGGACAGGCGTGAGACCTTGCGCATCGCGTCAGCGCCCGTGTTCCAGCTGCCGCTTCTGGAGCCGCTCATACAGCAGCAGCGGCACCAGCAGCACCACCAGCAGCACGATGGCGGCGGCAGAGGCGACCGGCCAGTCCTTGTTGGTGAAGAATTCGAGCCACAGGGTCTGGCCGATCATCAGCGAATTGGAGCCGGCCAGAAGGTCCGGAATGACGAACTCGCCGACGATGGGAATGAAGCACAAGAGCACGCCGGCACCGACGCCGGGCAGCGACAACGGGAAGGTGACGAGCCAGAACACCTGCCATGGCGGCGCGCCAAGATCGGAGGCCGCCTCCTCCAGCGCTGGCTCCATCTTGGCGAGCGTGGCGTAGAGCGGCAGGATCATGAACGGCAGATAGGAATAGACGATGCCGATATACATCGCGCTGTCGGTGGAAAGCCAGACCACGGGCTGGCTGACCAGGTGCAGACCCAGCAGGATCTGGTTCAGCAGGCCGTCGTGCTGGAGGATGTTGATCCAGGCATAGATGCGGATCAGGAACGAGGTCCAGAACGGCACGATTACCAGCACCATCGCCACCGCCTGCCAACTCTTCGGCAGCCGCGCCATGCCGTAGGCGATGGGATAGCCGATCAGCAGCAGCAGCGCAGTCGCGGTCAGAGCGACGGTGAGGCTGCGCACATAGGCGAACACATAGATGTCGTCGGAGACGAGCAGTTTGAAATTGTCGATCGAGAGTGCGGCAAAGCCCGTCTTGAGCGCATCCCACCCCGCCATCAGGTCGAATACCGGTTCGTAAGGCGGCTGCGCGATCGCCGTCTGCGACAGGCTGATCTTGAGCACGAAGGCGAACGGCACCAGGAAGAACAGCGCCATCCAGACATAGGGCGTGATCGCGGCAAAGCGCGCTGGGCGCGCGAAGATGCGGCGGGAGCTCATGACGGCAGCACCACGCAATCATCGGGCGTGAACCAGGCGACGATTTGCTGGCCCACGCTATAGGCGTCGACGTCCAGACGCGCGCTGTTGGCGACAGAGGCCCGGACGATTCCGCCGGTATCGAGCTTCACTTTGTAGGTGGTGGTGCCGCCACGATAGCAGATGTCCGCGATCACGCCGTCTATGCTGTTGATCGTGGTTTCACGACCGACTTCGCTCACCGGGGCGCGGCGCGACAACTTGATCTTCTCGGGACGAATCGCGATCGAGAATTTTCCCGCACCGACCGGTTCGCGCGGCTCGGCCACCACCAACGTACCCGCATCACGCGTGCCAATGACCAGACGATGACCGTCGCGCAATCTGGTCTCGCCGTCGAACACATTGACGTCGCCGACGAACTCGGCGATCCAGCGCGAGCGCGGCGCTTCGTAAAGTTCGCGGGGGCTAGCGACCTGAGCAAGCCTGCCGGCGTTCATCACGCCGATCCGGCTCGCCATCGTCATGGCTTCCTCCTGGTCGTGCGTGACGACGATGAAGGTCATGCCGAGACGGCGCTGCAGCTCCATCAGCTCGCCTTGCGTATTCTCGCGCAGCTTCTTGTCGAGCGCCGCGAGCGGCTCGTCGAGCAGCAACAGTTGCGGGCGGCGCGCCAGTGCGCGGGCAAGCGCGACGCGCTGGCGCTGGCCGCCGGAAAGCTGGTCCGGCCTGCGCTTCTCGAGCCCTTCGAGCTTCACCAGGGCGACCATCTCGGCCACACGGGCGGCGATGTCGGCGCGCGCCATGCCGGCGCGCTTCAGGCCGAAGGCAATGTTGTCGCGCACCGACAGATGCGGAAACAACGCGTAATTCTGGAACATCATGTTGATCGGGCGCTCATGCGGCAGCGCCTGCGCGATGTCCTTATCCCCGAGCAGGATGCGCCCCTCGTCCGGCGCCTCGAAGCCGGCGAGCATGCGCAGCAGCGTGGTCTTGCCGCAGCCGCTCGGGCCGAGCAGCGCAAAGAACTCGCCGGCCTTGATGTCGAGCGAGACGCCATCCACGGCGCGGAAGGTGCCAAAGGTTTTGGCAACGCCCTCGATGCGCAGCAGCGGCTGGCCCGCCGCAGGATGCGCATCTCCGCCGGCCGCATCAGCCGCGGCCCCTGTTCTGGGCAACTCGTCCCTCATGATCCTGCCAACCCCGATTCCGCCGCACGCTAGCGGCCGATCGTCCCCAGCTCAACCGTGCCGGGGGAGATCGTTCACATCACATTCGCCATGAACGCCGCCAGCGCGTCGCGGTCCGCCGCAGGCATGGTCAAGCCCAGCTTGGAGCGGCGCCACAGGACGTCCTCGGGGAAGCGCGCCCATTCGCGGGCCATCAGATAACGCACCTCGGCACCGGTCAGCTCGGGGCCGAACACCGGGCCAAGTTCGTCGCGGGTCTTCGCCTCGCCTAGCACAGCCGGCAATCGCGTCCCATAAGCCCCGACCAGACACTGCGCCTCGGGCTCCGACAGAAAGCGCCAGCGGTCGCGCGCGAGGTCGACTTCGGTGTCGAAACGGTCCCAGGCAAAATCTCCGCCGGGCAGCGCGGCGCCGGCAGTCCAGGGCGGCGACATCGGATAGAACGGCGTCAGCTTCGTCACCGCCCACTCCGCGCGCAGGCGCGAGGTGGTGACGTCGCCGCCGAACATCGTGAGCAGCGGCGCCTTGCGCCGGCGCGCATGGAACAGCATCGTGCCGTCGCGGCCGCGCGCGGACGCCAGCGTCAGGTTGACGCCGGAGACCGTCCGGACCACGTCGGTCGGGGCGACGCGCTCACGAAAATAGCGGCTCGCCGCTTCGCAGAGATAGCCGACGTCGGCCCCCGGCATCGCCACAATTGCGGGATCGCCGGTGAAGGCGTGTGTGACCGTGCCGATCAGCGTGAAGTCGCGCTCGAAGGGCCGGGCAAAGATCAGCCGCCCATCATTGTTCTGAAAGACGTACACGTTCTCGGAATCGAACAGCCTGGGCACGATGATCTGGCTCATCTGAGTGGCCGCCATCGCGGGCTGCGGCTGCCGCAGCACGGTCTCAGCGACCATTGGCGTCCAGCCGCCGGTGGCGTTGGCCAGCGCCCGCGCCGTGACCGTGCGGCGGTGGCCGCGATCGACCACCGCGAGCCGCCATGTGTCGGTTCTGTCCGCACGGACACAACGCGCACCAGTCCGGATCGCCGCCCCATGCTCAGCGGCATCCAGTGCCGTCAGCACGACGAGGCGAGAGTCATCGACAACGCAGTCCGAATATTCGAAGGCCGTGCCGAACGGGCGCTTCAGCGCATTGCCGACCGGATGATGCGTGATGTCGAGGGTGGCCGATGGCGGCAGGCCGCCCCGGTTCGTGAGACCGTCATAGACATACAGGCCGGCGCGCAGCAGCCATGGCGGCCGCTCGTCGGAATGCGCGGGGATCACGAAGCGCATCGGCCGGACCAGATGCGGCGCGATCCGGAGCCAGATCCGGCGCTCGGCCAGGGCCCGGCGCACCCGCCGGAACCTGCGCCGCTCCAGCACCGACAGATCGCCGTGGATCAGCCGCGGTGTTGCCGAGGAAGCCGCGCCGCCGAGATCGCCCTGCTCGAACAGGATCACCCGCAGGCCGCGGCCTGCCGCATCGCGCGCGAGGCTGACACCGTTCAGGCCGCCGCCGATGATCGCGAGATCGTAATCCGCCATGAAGCCGTCGAATGGGAGCAAAGCGCCCCATCATCACTAGAGCCATTTCCGTTCCGATGAAATCGGAACGGGGCTCTAGATTCCTACTCTGACGGTTTTTTCTTGACGCGAACCGGCGTCCACTTCGCTCGAAAAAGCTCTAACCGGTCTTGAGCGCAAGCTCCATGACTTCAGCGCGGCCGACCAGCCCCGCATATTTCCCGATCGGCAGGGGCTTGCCAAGCAGATAGCCTTGCACGCCGTCACAGCCCTCCTTGGCGAGGAAGGCGAGTTGCTCGACCGTCTCGACGCCCTCGGCGATGATCGACATCTCGAGGCCGTGGCCGAGATCGATCACCGCGCGAACGATCGCAGCCGATTGCGGGTTGCGGCCGAGATTGGTGATGAAGGCCCGGTCGATCTTGATCTTGTCGAAAGGGAACGCCTGGAGATAGCTCAGCGAGGAGTAACCGCTGCCGAAATCGTCCATGGAGATACGCACGCCGAGCGCCTTCAGGCGGCGCAGCAGCGCGAGGCCCCTGTCGAAGTCCTCGATCAGCACGCCCTCGGTGATCTCCAGCTCGAGCCGGCCGGGTGCCAGGCCGGTCTCGATCAGGATCGAATGGACGAGGCCAACCACGTCGCCGTGCATGAACTGCGCCGGCGACAGATTGACCGCGACCTGGAGCGGCTTCGGCCAGGACGCCGCCTCGCGGCAGGCCTGGCGCAGGATCCACTCGCCCATCTCGACGATCAGGCCGCTCTCCTCGGCGATCGGGATGAATTCGGCCGGCGAGACCTGGCCGCGCACCGGATGCTGCCAGCGCGCCAGCGCCTCGAAGCCGATGATCTCGCTCTCGGCGACGCTGTGGCCGGCGGCGCCCTGCGGCTGGAAGGCAAGCGAGAGCTCGCCGTTCTTGATGGCCACCGACAGGTCCTGGTGCAGCACGCGGCGGTCGCGGATCTGCTGGTCCATCTCGGGCTGGTAGAGGCTGATCGTGCCGCGCGACTTCTGCTTGGCGCGGAACAGCGCCGCACCGGCATTGGCGAGCAGCGAGGCGCCGTCAGTGCCGTTGTGCGGGAAGATCGACATGCCGGTGGTGACGCCGGCGCGGACCGGCCGGCCGTCGATCTGGAAGTCCTTGGCGACGGCGTCGCCGATCTGCTGCGCCAGCGCAAGACCTGCGTCCGGCTGCTTGCCGTCGATGATCAGGCCGAATTCGTCGCCGGACAGGCGCGCCACCACGCCGCCACGGGCGGAGTCCTGGAGCCGCTGGGCCACCTCGATCAGGAGCTTGTCGCCGAGCGCATGACCGAAGACGTCGTTGACCTCCTTGAGGCCGTCGAGGTCGACGCAGAGGACGGCGAACTCCTCGCCGGTGCCTTCGCAGGCCTCGATCATCTGGGTCAGCGCCTGAAGGAAGGCGGCGCGGTTCGGCAGATCGGTGAGGCCGTCGTGATAGGCCATGTGCGCCATGCGCGACTCGGTCTGCCGGCGGTCGGTGACGTCCTCGTGGGTCTTGATCAGGTATTGCGGCTCGCCGGAATCGCCGAGCACGGTGGCGCGGCGGGTCAGGAACAGCCGCAGGCCGTCCTTGGTGGAGATCGGATGCTCCTCGGTGATCATCCCACGTTTCTTGATCGCGGCCTCGTCGCGCGCGATGATCAGCTTGGCTTCCTTGGGGTTGAAGATGTCGGACGCGGTCAGGCCCGTGGCCTCCTCGCGCCGGCGGTTGAGGATCGTCTCCGCGCTGCGATTGGCGAGCAGATAGCGGCCGTCCTTGACCTGCTCGACGATCAGCGCCACCGGGATGTTGTCGACCACGAGCTCGAGGAATTTCTTGGTGCTCTCCAATTCCTGCGACAGCGACCGGCGGTCGGTGATGTCCTCGAACACCAGCAGCAGAAACTCGGGCTTGTTGCTCTCGTTGCGAACCACGATCCGGATCGAGGCGACCATGCGCCGCTCGCCGCCGCGGTCGACCTCGAACTCGTTGCGGAACTGGCCGTCCGGGGAGTTGAGCGCCGCCCGGTCGGTCGCCTCGATACTGGCTGCCGAGACCGGCGCAAACAGCTCGCGTGCGTTCTTGCCGACGGCATGATCCCGCGAGAGCCCCCAGAACCGCTCATAGGCGCTGTTGGCGAAGATGTAGCAGCCGTCCTCGATGTTCTTCGCGGCCACGCAGGCCGGCACATGGTCCAGCACCGATTCCAGGAATTGCTTGGTGGAAGCGAGCTGTCGCGACAGCTTGCGCTGCTCGCTGACATCCAGATGCGTCGCCACCGAGCCGCCGTTCGGCAGCACGAAAAACTTCACCAGGATGGCTCGCCCGTCGGGCAGCTCGGTGATCAGGCCGTTGTGGCTCGCCGCCTTCTCGTAGAATTCATCGTCGGAGATGCCGCCGAGCACCCCGCGCTTGCGCCTGAGATCGAGAAGCTCATGGCCGTCCATATTGGCCCAGAGTTCCGACCGCATCAGGCCGTAGAGATCGAGATAGCGGTCGTTGCAGAAGATGATGCGGCGCTGCGCATCCGTCATCACCACGCCCTGATTGAGATTGTTCATGGCGGAGGAGACGAAGGCGTTGCGCCGCAACTGCAAACGCCTGGTCCGGCGCAGCGAGGAATGGATCCACAGCACGATTGCGGCGAGGAACGCGCAGACGACGATGCCCGCGATCAGGACTTCCCAGACGACGTTGGGATCGAGTTGACCGAGATAGCTCGGCGCGGCGAAGCTGTCCGACAGCGCAAAGGCGCGCGCGGGCGCAACCGTGCCGGCCAGGCACACAACGGCCTGCACAGCAATCGGAAGCGTGCTGCCCTCGTGCCAGTTCTTCTCAGCCATCAGCCACCCGCGATTTCAACGTCGGATTGTCTGGCTTCACGCGTTTGGATCGGGTAAACGCCTGTACGCGCAACAGAAAAATGTGACGTGAAATGCGGCAATTGCCCTGACATGATAAATTCTTCCTTAACGGAAAATGGCCCCGCGGCATTCTCTCCAGGCCTGATGCCACCGGCGCCTCCAGCGGACCTCCTGCACAACCATGGATAAGGTCGATTGCGTCGTCATCGGAGCCGGCGTGGTCGGGCTCGCGGTGGCTCGAAAGCTTGCGCAGGCCGGACGCGAGGTCATCGTGCTCGAAGAGGCCGAGGCGATCGGCACCATCACCTCCTCGCGCAACAGCGAGGTGATCCATGCCGGCATCTACTATCGCGCCGGGAGCTGGATGGCGCGCATGTGCGTCGACGGCAAGCACGCGCTCTACCGCTACTGCGCCGAGCGCGGCATCCCGCACAAGAATTGCGGCAAGCTGATCGTCGCGACCAGCCCGCAGGAGACCGAGAAGCTGCAATCGATCAAGGCGCATGCCGAGGCCAATGGCGTGCTCGACATGCAGCAGCTCACGGGCGACGCGGCACGCGCGCTGGAGCCGGCGCTGGCCTGCGACGCCGCGCTGCTGTCGCCATCGACGGGCATCATCGACAGCCACGCCTACATGCTCTCGCTGCGCGGCGAAGCCGAAGAATCCGGCGCGGCTTTCGCGTTTCATACCCCGCTGATCCGCGCCAAGGCGGCAAACGGCCTGATCGAGATCGACGCCGGCGGCGAGGCGCCAATGACGCTGCAATGCAGCCTCCTCGTCAACGCCGCGGGGCTCTCGGCGACCAATGTGGCGCGCAACATCGACGGCATGCCGCTAGACCGAATTCCGCGCGCCTATCTCGCCAAGGGAAATTACTTCAGCTGCAATGCCAAGGCGCCGTTCTCGCGCCTGATCTACCCGGTGCCCGAACCCGGCGGGTTAGGAGTGCATTTGACGCTGGACATGGCAGGCCAAGCGCGCTTCGGCCCTGACGTCGAGTGGATCGAGACGATCGACTACGAGGTCGACCCGTCACGCGCCGAGCGGTTCTACCCGGCGATCCGCAAATACTGGCCGACGCTGCCTGACGGCGCGTTGATGCCGAGCTATTCGGGTATCCGGCCGAAGATCGTACCGCCCGCGGTGGCCACGCAGGACTTCCTGATGCAGGGCCCGCGCGATCACGGCGTCGCTGGCCTGATCAATCTGTTCGGCATCGAATCGCCGGGACTGACGTCGTCGCTCGCGATCGCAGATCACGTCGCCGAGCTCGCAGACATCTGAAGCGTTTTCGAGCGACGTGGATATCAGTTCGCGGCAAGACTACGCGTTGCGACAAAAACCAAACACCGCGCAAACTTCCTGCACGGTTTCGCACCTTGCTGCAGGGATGAGCGCAAAAGCTCTCACCCCTGCGGGATAAGGGTACGTTCAACTCTACGCTGTTACGGGGGTTACTAGTGGAGCGTGTCGCCGTGCCTCAGACGCTCGATCTGGTCCTTGACCATCAACTTCCGGCGCTTCAACTCAACAATTTGCAGGTCGTCTGTTGAAAGGTGCACGAGAGCTTCGTGCAATTCGTTTTCGAGAAGTTTGTGCTTCCGCTCCAATTCAACGAGATGTGCCTGAATTGTCATTCGAAACCTCCTCGGTAGGGTTGAACCTCAGGATTCGATCCGGACACCGAAGTGTACATCAGCGATTCGTTCTGTCGATGGGTAACCGCCGGCGCAGCTTCATTTTTGAAAATTCATATGTAACGAAGCGTGAGTAAAGGAACCGCGCGGGAAAAATCCATGATATCAATGCGCTTGCGCAGCGCCGCAGCGATCAGCGGAAATATGTCGCTGGAGATCGGCGAACGATGGTCGCAGATCGCTTGCGATCACGCCGCGCAAGGACGATAATTTCCACAGGGCATCCACAGCCTTAATCCCACGCCTATCGGTTTTCGGCCACCGCAGACATGACCAATGAAGACGAGCGTGAGCTCGAAGCCGAGCTCACCCGGTTGCAGCAGGAACACCGAGATCTCGATGCGGCGATCGATGCACTGCATCAATCGCCCGCCCCCGACCTATTGCGGTTACAGCGCCTGAAGAAGCGCAAGCTGTTGTTACGAGACCGCATCGCGTTCATCGAAGACCAGATCACCCCCGACATCATCGCCTGACCTGCGATCCGGTTTTCCCTCGCGCGGATGAATCCGCTTGACTCCAAAAGAACAAAATAGGAACATTTGAGGACCCCAGCGCCCCCAGAAAACGCCCAGGACAACTGACAAGGACAATGCAGATGTCGACAGCCGCCCTTCTCGACAACAGCCATTATGAACAGGCCTGCGATCAGGCGATCGCGATGTGCGACGGCAATCTGCGCAGCACCATCAAGGCGCTGATCATGGCCAACGAATATCTGGAGGCCGAGCTGGAGGAATTGCAGGCGGCGATTTCCGCCGGCTGCATTCCGGACACCTCGCGCAGCAAGATGCGGAGCAAGAGCAGCGCCGCCTGAACCGTCAGCTATCGGAGCCGACCATGCCCGACGTCACCTACTACGTTGCATTGCCCTTCCTGATCGACGAGGACGGATCGCCGGTGGCGGGCGCTGCCGAGGAATGCCAGACGTCGGCTGCCGCCCTGCGTCGTGCGGAAATGCTGGCGCACGGCGCCGGCCATATCGGCGCCGTCGCCTTCAGCCGCAGCGGCGATCCCCTGACCGGCGAGTTTGGCGACGCCAAATTGCTGCGGAAATTCGGTAACGTACCGCCAGATCTCAGCGCGCTTTAGCTGCCGCCCAGCCTGACCCGCGGCTCGTGCCGCCGGTGCGCCTTGC
>NZ_PTFE01000200.1:0-3679 GCF_002936975.1 Bradyrhizobium sp. AC87j1 | reverse complement strand
TCGCCTCGATCGCCTTCAACATGAGGCGGTGGGCCACGATCGCGGCCTGAGCCGCCCGCCGAGGGCGACCACTACAGACTTGGCTGGCAATTGCCGTAACCACGGCCCTTCTCCTGCCGTCCTCAACCTCAAAAGCCGATAACGCAACAGGCCCACAAGGGGAGAAGGAAGGGACCTCGCGAGGGCACCAAAGCAGCACTTCGTTAATCCGCTTTAACCCGGATTCCGGCCAATTCGCCGACAAGCGTTAGGGTTACTTCCTCGATCTCTAGGCGAATTATTGTCCGCTTTACCACCCGCCTCTAACACGGGGGCGGCGGACAACGCACATGCCTCATACAGGCCAATAAGTGCGGCCCGCCCCACGCGGAGGTGGCACGATGCGCAACGAGACGATCGCTATTCACGCCGGCTACGAGCCCGAAGCGACCACGCATGCGGTCGCCGTGCCGATCTACCAGACCGCGGCCTATGCCTTCGACAGCGCCGATCACGGCGCGGCGCTCTTCAATCTCGAGGCCGAGGGTTTTCGCTACAGCCGCATCGCCAATCCGACCAGCGCTGTGCTGGAGAAGCGCATCACCCAGCTCGAAGGCGGTGTCGGCGCGCTCGCGGTCGCGACCGGCCAGGCGGCGCTGCATTTCGCCTTCGTCAACGTCGCCGATCATGGCGGCAACATCGTTTCCATGCCGCAGCTTTACGGCACCACGCACACGCTGCTCTCGCACATCCTGCCGCGGCAGGGCATCACCGGCCGCTTCGCCGAGAGCGACAAGCCGGAGGCGGTCGAGAAGTTGATCGACGAGAACACCCGCGCGGTGTTCGCCGAGACTATCGGCAATCCCGCCGGCAATGTCTGCGACATCGAGGCGCTGGCGAAAATCGCGCATGCGCATGGCGTGCCGCTGATCGTCGACAACACCGTCGCAACCCCGATCCTGCTCAAGCCGTTCGACTACGGCGCCGACATCGCCGTGCATTCGCTGACAAAGTTTCTCGGAGGCCACGGCACCACGCTCGGCGGCGCCATCATCGATTCCGGGAACTTCCCCTGGGCCAAGCACGCCGACCGTTTCCCGGCCTACAACAAGCCCGACGCCTCCTATCACGGCCTCGTCTATGCCGAGCGCTTCGGCCGCACCGCCTATATCGAGCGCGCGCGCAGCGTCTATCAGCGCACCATGGGCTCGGTGCTGTCGCCGTTCAACGCCTTCCTGCTGCTGCAGGGCATCGAGACCGTGGCGCTGCGCATGGAGCGCCATGTCGAGAACGCCCGCAAGGTCGCCGAATTCCTCCGCAAGGACCCGCGCGTCGCCTGGGTCAATTACACCGGCTTTCCCGACAGCCCGTATTATCCGTTGGTGCAGAAATATCTCGATGGCAACGCCTCCTCGTTGTTCACCTTCGGCATCAAGGGCGGGATGGAAGCCGGCAAGTCCTTCTATGACGCGCTGAAGCTGATCACGCGCCTCGTCAATATCGGCGATGCCAAGTCGCTGGCCTGCCATCCGGCCTCGACCACGCACCGGCAGATGTCGGCAGAGCAGCAGCGCGTCGCCGGCGTGCTGCCGGAAACCATCCGCCTCTCGATCGGCATCGAACACGTCTCCGACATCATCGAGGACATCGACCAGGCGCTGGACAAGGCCTGTCGGGCGGCGCGCCTCGAGGCCGCGGAGTAGGCGGCATCGCCAATGACGATCTTGATCGACAGGGATCAAGTTATATCGAGCCCGGCGCTGGTGCCGGCCGAGCGCGATCTCGCGCGCGATCACGCCGCTGAGCTCACGATCGGGCTCGTCAACAACATGCCGGATCCGGCGCTGAAGGCGACCGAGCGTCAGTTCTTGAAGCTGCTTCAGGCTGCCGCGGGTCCGCGCCGCATCCGCTTCCACTGCTTCTCGCTGCCCAGCGTGAAGCGTTCGCCGGAAGCGAAGTGGCATGTCGAGAGCGAATATTCGGACTTGTCCGATCTGAAGCGCCAGAAATTCGATGGGCTGATCGTGACAGGCGCAGAGCCCATCGCGCCCGAGCTCGACCAGGAACCGTACTGGCGCGACCTCTCCGACCTCATTGACTGGGCCAAGACCAACACACGATCGACCATCTGGTCGTGCCTTGCCGCGCATGCGGCGGTGCTGCACCTCGACGGCATCGAACGACGGCGGCTGCCGGCCAAATGCCACGGCATCTTCGATTGCGACGCCGTGACGAGCGATGCCCTGACGCGTGCCGCGCCGGCGCCGCTGAAGGTGTCGCATTCGCGCCTGAACGAGCTCGCGGAGAGCGACCTGGTGCAGGCCGGTTACCAGGTGCTGACACGCTCGGCCGAGGCCGGCGTCGACGTTTTCGTTCGCCAATATGCCAGCCGGTTCGTGTTCTTCCAGGGGCATCCGGAATATGACGCGCTGTCGCTCCAGCGCGAATATCTGCGCGACATCGGCCGCTACCTTGCGCGGGAGCGTGAGACTTATCCGCGCCTGCCCGTGAGCTATTTTGACGCAGCGACGGAAGAGAAATTGGCCCGGTTCGAGAAGAAGGCGGCGCACCAGCGCCATCCGGCGCTCACCAACGAATTGCCTGGGCTGAATTTGCGCGCCGATATCGGCGCCGGCAGCGCGGCCGCGGTGCTTTTCCGCAATTGGTTGCAATATCTCAGTGTGGAAGCCGAAGCGCCGGTCCTTGCGCGTTAGCCGAAGGATATTGGTTCCGCGTTAGGATTACCCAGGCGTTAGGCTTGCCTCGACCAGCGCGCGAATGTTTCAGTACAGACATACGGAATCACGGGAAACGCAGTCGTGTGGTCGGCACTCCAGGGACGCGTGAGCAATCGGCTGGCCCGGCATTTTCGTGCCGCGCCGCACCGGCTGCCCGCGCATGCGCCGATCGTGAGCTTCACCTTCGACGATGCCCCGGATAGCGCTGCAGGCGAAGGCGCCGCGCTCCTGGAAGAGCATGGCGGCCGCGGTACGTTCTATCTCGCCGGCAGCCTGATCGGCCAGCCGTCAGATCATTGGCACGGCTTGTCGGATGATGCGATCGTGCGGCTTCACCGCGCCGGTCACGAGATTGCCTGCCACACTTTCTCGCACCAGAGCTCGGCCAGGCTCGACGAGGCCGCGATGGCGCGCGAGATCGAGCGGAACCGCACCTATTTTCGCAGTATCGATTCCTCGATCAATCTGGAGAACTTCGCCCATCCCTATGGGATTGCCTCGGTCTGGCGCAAGCCGCAGCTCGCCAAGGCCTTCCGTTCGGCGCGCGGCATCCTTCCCGGCGTGAACAGCGACGTCATCGATCTCCAGTTCCTGCGTGCGTCGCCTTTGGTCAATTGTGAGATCGACAAGGCGGGCGTCGATCGCTATTTCGACGAGGCGGTGGCGAGCGGCGGGTGGCTGATCTTCTACGGCCACGACGTCGCGGACGCGCCGAGCCCCTATGGCTGTACCCCCGACCTGATGCGGCATGCGCTGGAGGCCGCCGGACAGCGCAACATGCCGATCGTGACGGTCGCAGAGGCGCTGCGGAGGATCGGGGCGTAGCTGCTTTCTTCCTTCTCCCCTTGTGGGCCTGTTGCGTTATCGGCTTTTGAAGTTGAGGACGGCAGGAGAAGGGCCGTGGTTACGGCAATTGCCAGCCAAGTCTGTAGTGGTCGCCCTCGGCGGGCGGCTCAGGCCGC
>NZ_PTFE01000199.1:0-3759 GCF_002936975.1 Bradyrhizobium sp. AC87j1 | reverse complement strand
TGCGGGCAGGCGAGCATCTGTCTCATCCCGTATGATTGCGACCAGCGCCTCAACCTTTGCCAGGCCGGCGGTGGCGATGATCCCCAATTCTGCCAGATGCGCGCGCAACGCGTTGACCGCCTGCGTTTCGCTGCCGCACTAGAAGAGCGCGGGTCTTCAGCACCATCGCGGCAGCCTGTTGCTCAGCCGTCTTAATCGGCACGAAGCGCATGGTCTTTCGGGTCACCGCTTCGCTGATGGCCTCCGCGTCCGCCGCATCCGTCTTACCACACTTGACGAAGGGTTTGACATAAGCCGGCGGAATGAGCCGGACCTCATGACCGAGAGCTGCGATCTCGCGTGCCCAATAGTGGGCGGACCGCATGCTTCCATTCCCACCAGGCATGGTGGCAGCTTCTCAAAGAAACGCAGAACTTCGCTGCGCCGTAGCTTCCGGTTGAACACGGGTGAGCCCTCGGCATCCGGCCCGTGAACCTGGAAAACGTGCTTGGCCAGATCGAGCCCGATGGTGATAACCTGTTTCACGGAACGGTCCCTCCTTTGTGGCGTTCGAACAACGACCACGTTCTAGCACTTTGATGCTGTTGGAGCGGGCCGTTCCACCACATCAAGTTTTATCCAGTCCTGAGTTCGCCCCGGCTGTTGGATTTGCCCAGTTGGCGATGGTAGCGACGGGACCTGGCGCGGAGCCCTCGGCATAGCGCAGCGCCAGATCCCGGCGCGGATGGTAGGCCAAGGCGAACTTGGACGGCGTCTTCCATCCGAGCCGCGAGTGTGGTAGTGCATCGTTGTAATCGGCCCCCCAGCATCCGAGTGCGACGCGGGCCTGGGCCAGCGACGTGAACAGCGTCTCGTTCAACAGTTCATCCCGCAGCCGGCCGTTGATGGGGATGACGGCCCCGCTCCCTCGGACGCCGGCGATATACTGCGATGGACGAAGCCGCGAACAGGAGCAATTCACTAATGGAAGTCGCGACAATTGGGTTGGACATTTCGAAGCACGTCTTTCACATCCATGCAGTTGATGGCTAAGGCCAAGTGGCCGGTCGCCAACGCCTCCGGCGAGGCGAGATCGTGTCGTTCTTCTCCTCGCTCGCACCTTGCCTGGTCGGCATTGAGGCCTGCGCGACTGCTCACCACTGGGCGCGGCAGATTCGGCAGTTTGGACACGATGTGAGATTGATCCCGCCAGGCTATGTTAAACTCTACGTACGAAGAGGAGCCAAGAATGACGCCGCTGACGCGGCCGCGATCTGCGAAGCGGTCACCCGTCCCAATATGCGGTTCGTTCCAATCAAGAGCGTCGAGAACCAGGGCTTCTTGATGCTTCATCGTGCAAGAGGCTTGTTGGTCCGCCAACGAACCACGACGGCCTGCGCCGTTCGGGCTCACTTTGCTGAGTTCGAAATCATTGTCGGGCAAGGCCGACAACGGGTGGATGGTCTGGTGGACTTGTTGGGTGACGAGGAACTGACGCTACCGACCCACGCCCGCATCGCGCTAGCCGTCCTTGTGAACCAACTGAAGGAATTGGACCGGCAGGTCGAGGCAATCCAGCGCGAGCTGGCTCAGATCCAGCGAGTAAATCCGATGGCGAAGTCACTGTCCTCGATTCCCGGGATCGGTCCCATAACGGCCACGGCTCTCGCCGCGACCGTGCCGGACGCGACCATGTTCCGCTCCGGGCGGGAGTTCGCGTCCTGGCTTGGCCTGACGCCTAAGCAGAATTCCACCGGCGGGAAGGATCGGCTCGGCCGGATTACGAAACAGGGCGATTCCTATCTCAGGCACTTGCTTGTCATCGGAGCACGTAACGTCGTTCGGTACCCAAAGGCACGCTCCCGGGTTGGAGGCGGCTGGATTGAAGCCCTGCTTGAACGGCGTCGACCCATGGTCGTCGCCGTCGCCGTTGCCAACAAGTTAGCGCGGATCGTCTGGGCGATGATGACGACCGGGGAATTCTATCGGCCTAAGCTCGCGGCCTGACTTTCCGCGTATGTTGGCCACCTTATGGTGTGAGGGCAAATGACAGCATGATGGACACCGGCGGAGCTGGGGATCGAGCAAGCCCGAAGAGCTTTAAGCGCAACAAGCGCGACCCGTTGATGAGGCCTCGATCCGCGATCTCCATCAGGGCCAGCGGCCATGGCATCGGTCGCACCAACAGGCCGTATACATGAGCGCACCCGACCGGTATCCAAAGTGCTGCTGAAATCCCTTGCATCCGCGGGGCCGTCTATACATGAAGCTCTCGATGAAGGCATTCTGCATGGGCTTGCCCGGCGCGATGTAGTGCCAGGCGACACGGCTCTGATCGGCCCATGTCAGGATGGCGTTGCTGGTGAGCTCGCTGCCGTTGTCGCTGACCACCATCTTTGGCCTCCCGCGTTCCATCATCAGCCGGTCCAGCTCCCGCGCCACGCGGGTGCCGGAGAGCGAGGTGTCGGCTACCAGCGCCAGGCACTCGCGGGTGCAATCATCGACAACGGTGAGGATACGGAAGCGGCGGCCTTCGGTGAGCTGATCCGACACGAAGTCGAGCGACCAGTGGTCGTTCGGCGCCATCGCAACCGTCATCGGCGCCCGGGTCCCAATCGCCCGCTTGCGGCCGCCACTGCGGCGCACCGCAAGCCTCTCTTCCCGGTAGAGCCGGAACAGCTTCTTGTGGTTGATCACATAGCCCTCCCGCTTGAGCAGAACGTGCAGGCGCCGATAGCCGAAGCGACGGCGCTCCTGGGCGATCGCCCTCATGCGCTGGCGAAGGCCGGATTCGTACGCCCGGGTCGTTCGGTATATCATGGTCATGCGGCAACAGCCGATGGTTTTACACGCCCGCCGTTCGCTCATCCCGAAGGCACCTCGGAGATGGGCGACAGCTTTCCGCTTGGCTGCGGGCGTCACCATTAATGGGATGGTCCGCCCCGTCCTCCTCCCTCATTATAGGAAGGTCAGATCAAAAGAGGAGAGTATCATGGCCCATCGCAATTTGCCGCGACCTGCGGCTGTCTATGGAATCGACATTGGCCAAGAACCTGTTCCACGTCGTTGGCCTAAGCTGCGACGGCACACCGGTTCAGAAAGTTCGCTTTCGACGGGAGACCCTTCTTCAGTTCTTTGCTCGCGCACAACCAAGCATAGTTGGCATGGAATCCTGCGCCGGTTCACAGTGGCTCGCCCGGAAGATAAAGGCACTAGGTCACAAGGTGCGCCTGATCCCCGCGCAATTCGTGTAGCCCTACGTGAAGTCAAACAAGAACGATATCATCGACGCCGAGGCGATCGCTGAGGCCGCAACGCGACCGACAATGCGCTTCGTCGCCGTGAAGGAGGAGGACCAAGCGATCTTCAAGCGCTGCATCGAATCCGTGAGCAGATGGTCGGCTCGAGGACACGCCTGATTTGTCAGACGCGAGCTTTCTGCTTCGAGTACGGCGTACCTTTGCGTCAGGGTTCCGGAATATTCAAACTCGAGTTGCCGCGCGCTTTGAATGACGAAGGAAACGATTTGTCACCAGTGATGCGTCGCCTGGTGGGCGATCTCTTAGCTGATCTCCGCCGCCTCGAAGAACGGATCCGCGAAGTGACACAGGAGATCGAAGCGGTCGCCGATCGAGAGGACGTCACACGCCGATTGATGACAATCCCTGGTATCGGCGCATTGGGTGCGACCGCTGTACTTGCCGCGATCGGTGATGGGCTGCAGTTTCGCAAGGCCCGCGACCTTGCTGCCTGGCTGGGGTTAGTGCCCAGGCAATACTC
>NZ_PTFE01000198.1:0-3814 GCF_002936975.1 Bradyrhizobium sp. AC87j1 | reverse complement strand
GGCGCTGATCCATTGCTGACATCTCACTCCACGGCATGGACGGCCTCCCGAATCGGACCAATCCAGCCAATGTTGATGTGTCAGCTATGTCTCCGAACACCCGTCAGTGATCTGTCCGGGCTAAACATCAAGCCGGGGCATGACAGCGGTATGTGGAGCGACGCCTCGGCCTAGCCCTTCCTCACGTCCCCCGCGTCCGCCTCGCTGGTCTCCAGCGACGCCGGCTCAACACCGTAGCGCTTGGTCAGCGGCATCTGGGCGATGGCGAAGATCATCGTGATCGGGGTCACGCCGAACACCTTGAAGTTCACCCAGAAGTCGGTGCTCTGGGTGCGCCAGACGATCTCGTTCAGCACCGCCATGCCGGCAAAGAACAGCGCCCAGCGCAGGGTGAGGATGCGCCAGCCCTGCGGCGTCAGATTGAACATCTGGTCGAACATCACAGCGATGAAGGAGCGGCCGAACAACAGGCCGCCGCCGAGGATCGCGGCGAACAGGCCGTAGATGATGGTCGGCTTGAGCTTGATGAAGGTCTCGTCGTGCAGAACCAGCGTCAGCGTGCCGAACACCAGCACGATCACGCCTGTGACGATCGCCATGATCGGGATGTGGCGCGTCACCACATAGGATGCGACCATTGCCGCCACGATCGCGACCATGAAGGCGCCTGTCGCCGCGAACAGATTGAACTTCGCATTCACGAAGAAGAACACGAGCAGCGGCCCGAGCTCGGTCGCCAGCTTGAACAGCGGATGCGGCTGGGTCTTGTCCATTCTTCAGCTTTCGATTCCGGCAATGGCGCGGGCGAAATCGCGCGCGGTGAACGGCGCGAGATCGTCGACGCCTTCGCCGACGCCGATGAAATGCACCGGCAGTTTGAACTTTTCCGCGAGCGCCACCAGAATGCCGCCGCGCGCGGTGCCGTCGAGCTTCGTCATCACGAGGCCGGTGACCCCGGCGGTGCGATGGAAGGCCTCGACCTGCGACAGCGCGTTCTGGCCGACAGTGGCATCGAGCACAAGCAGCACCGCATGCGGCGCAGTGTCATCCACCTTGCGGATCACGCGCACGACCTTTTCGAGCTCGTTCATCAGCTCGGCCTTGTTCTGCAGCCGGCCGGCGGTGTCGATCAGGAGCACGTCGATATTCTGCTCCTTCGCCGCCGTCAGCGCGTTGAAGGCAAGGCTCGCCGAATCCGAGCCCTGCGCGCCCGCGATCACGGGCGTCTTCGTGCGCTCGCCCCACACCTTCAGTTGCTCGATCGCCGCGGCGCGAAACGTGTCGCCGGCAGCCAGCATCACCTTGCGGCCTTCGGAGGCGAATTTCTGCGAGAGTTTTCCGATGGTGGTGGTCTTGCCGGAGCCGTTGACGCCAACCACGAGGATCACGAACGGCTTCCTGGCCGTATCGATCTCGAGCGGCTTTGCCACCGGCGCCAGCACCTTCTCGACCTCGGTGGCGACGACGTCCTTGACCTCGTCCGCCGAGATCGCCTTGTCGTAGCGTCCGGTGCCGACGGCGTCCGCGATCCGCACCGCGACTGAGGTGCCGAGATCGGCGCGCAGCAGCACGTCCTCGATGTCGTCGAGCATGGCGCGGTCGAGCTTGCGCTTGGTGACGAGGTCGGCGACCGCGGTCCCGAGCGAGGACGAGGTGCGCTTCAGCCCGTTGGACAGACGGCGCCACCAGCTCAGCTTGGGGGGATCTGACGTGGTATCGTTCATGGCGGGGGTGTGTTAGCCGTTCCGGCTGCCAAACGAAAGTCTTGACCGAAAGTCTTGCAATTGCTCGATGTTCCCCAATTGACGGCCGATGAAATTCTGGCCCGCGTGCTCCATCGCGACGGGCTGATGCTGATCATCGACAAGCCGGCCGGCCTGCCGGTGCATCGCGGTCCCAAGGGCGGCGCCAATCTGGAGGATTCCTTCCACGCGCTGTGCTTCGGCCTGCCGCGACCGCCGGTGCTGGCCCACCGGCTGGACAAGGACACCTCCGGCTGCCTCGTGCTCGGCCGCCACCGCAAGGCAACGGCCTCGCTCGGGCTCCTCTTCAAGCACGGCAAGATCGGCAAGACCTACTGGACCGTGGTCGAGGGCGGCCCCGCCGAGGACGCGGGCACCATCGATATGCCGCTCGGCCGGCTCAATGCCGAGCGCGGCTGGTGGCAGAAGCCCGATCCTGAGGGACAGAAGGCGATCACCAACTGGAAAGTAATGGGCCGGGGTGACGGTTTTACCTGGCTCGCCATGGAACCGGTGACCGGGCGGACCCATCAATTACGGGTGCATTCGGCCGCGACCGGCTGGCCGATCTTCGGCGATAACATTTACGGCAACGGCCCGCGTTTCGGCGAGCCGAAGCTGCACCTGCATTCGCGCGAGATCGTGGTGCCGATCTCCCGGAACAAGGAGCCCGTCCGCGTCGTGGCGCCGGCCCCGCCCCACATGCACGAAAAGCTCCGCGCCTGCGGCTGGAACGGGGAATAGCCCTTCAGATCCTCATAGTGAGGAGCTTAGCAGTGCCGGGCTACCGGCCCATGGTTTACGAAACGTTCAGTGCTCGCCGCTAATGATGACGGTTGCTTAGAACAAGCTTCTGTAACCGCTCAGGATGAGCAAGGCGTGATGTCCAAGGCCGAGCTATCGATCATCGAAGAGGTCGAATCCGCGATTCGCGCAGGCTCGGCGGAAAAGGGCCTGGAAACGGCCCGGCGCGTCACCGATCTGTTCCTCTCCTCCGCCGGCAGTTTCGACGACGAGCAGATCGCGCTGTTCGACGAGGTGCTCGAGCGCCTGATCGGCACCATCGAGCTTCGCGCCCTTGCCGACATGGGCGCACGCATCGCGCTCGCCGAGATCAGCGCGCAGCTGGCGCCGGTCGCGCAGGCGCCGCCCTCCGTGATCCGCCGCCTCGCCAGCAATGACGAGATCCGCATCGCCGGTCCCGTGCTGCAGGAATCCGCCCGCCTCGACGACGGCGAGCTGGTGAAGATCGCATCATCCAAGGGCGAGCCGCATCTGCTCGCGATCGCCGGCCGCTGGTGGCTGAAGGAGATCGTCACAGACACCTTGCTGGCGCGCCGCTATCCCAGCGTCAGCCGGCGGCTCGCCGCCAATCCCGGCGCGCGCGTCTCCGGAAACGGATTCGCCGCCATGGTCGGGCAGGCCGAGGCCGATCCCGAACTTGCCGTCAGCGTCGGCGTCCGCCTCGACCTGCCGTCGGAGCTGCGTCGCCGATTGCTGCGCTCGGCGAGCGATGCCGTGCGCGCCCGCCTGCTGTCGCGCGCGCCGCCGCATCTGTTCGAGGAAATTCAGAGCGCGATCGCCGCCGTCACCGTCGGTGTCGATCGCGAGATGTCGGGCGTCCGCGATTTCGAAGGCGCCAAGCGGGCAATTGCAATGCTCAAGGCGACCGGCCAGCTCAGCGAAGCGACGCTGTTCGGTTTCGCCACACAGCGGCGCTATGAAGAGACCGCCGCGGCGCTGGCGGCCCTGTCTGGAGCGACCGTCGAGGTGATCCGCCCGCTGATGCAGAGCCTGCGCGACGACGGTTTGCTGGTGCCGTGCAAGGCGGCGCAGCTCAGCTGGGAAACCACCACCGCCGTGCTCGAAAGCCGTTTTGCCACAGGCGCCATGAAGCCGGCCGATCTTGCAAGAGCGCAAGGGCACTACGCGCGGATGACGCCGGAGAATGCAAAGCGGACGCTGCGGTTCTGGCAGGTCAGGGCGTCGTAGCTTCTTCCCAGCGAGTTATACGGTGAGCCGCTCGCCGTCACTGCCAGCAATCACAAGCGGCACGACGCTCCCGACCCGCC
>NZ_PTFE01000197.1:0-3895 GCF_002936975.1 Bradyrhizobium sp. AC87j1 | reverse complement strand
CACACCTGTTGAACGCCATCATGCGGCGGCTGTAGAGACGACCGCGGAAAGAACCATGAACCCGGCAGTGGATCACTTTTGTCTATCGGGGTTGACATCGTGCCCGCGATTAAAGAACGGACGACTAGCTGCGCAGTGATCGGATTGCGGGATGCAGGGCGGGAGATGCAATTTGCTGACTTGCTCTCGCGGAGTATGAGCACGTCTTCCCTCGAGATCACGCGGCAAGGCTCAAGTCTGCGTAGCAGACATACGCAAGCTGTCACTGCAGTGATCCTTCCAGCAATAAGTGTTCCACGAAGGCTTACGGGACAGTTACGATCATTCTGATTCCTCGTCAGCTTCTAGAAAGCTAAGCCTCTTAGCGTGAACGTACTTATCCAGACCGGCGCTAGCTGCTCAGATCTGACTAGGAGAGTGGGATGGATGCGTTCAATAACCTCAACCCATTCGAGACCCGTGTCGATCAGACGTACTACGATCGGCGGCAACAGCAGCAGGCCGACCAAGCCGGGTTTCAGCAGCACGTGAATGATTTGCGTCTTCACGGTCGCCTGCCTCCCAATTCAATTAGCCTCGGTGAGCCGCCCTGTGTTGCTTCGAACAGAGGTGCGGATCGTTTGGGAATGCCGCACGAGGATGTAGTCCGACATGGCACCTCGCGGTCGCCGTCGGATTCGTTCGCCTGCTCTGAACGAGACGATCAGCATGTGCTTTTTCCGGTCGCGGATCGCGACGGGCAGTTGCCGGATTGCAATTTCAGTCTGACAGATGATTGGCACGCCATGGATTCAGCTGCCGGTTGGCCGCCGTATAGTGTCGATCAGGAGGAGCACTCGTGGGCCGAGGCCGGTGATGTAGCGCCGGAGTCATCAAGATCCGTCCCAAGCCGTTCCGAGCAAAATTTGGGGGCATCGATTCTGGGCCGACAGCCCCGGCCGGGCAATGGCAATACCTCTAGAGGAGAACGCCGACTCACCCCGGCCGCAGCGCAGCAAGCGGGTGCTCCGGGCCGCGCAAACGGTCCGACGAACCATGAAGACCCCGTTCTCAGGGAATCGCGGCTTGACCAGATCCTGGATAGTTGGGCCGAGGAGGAAGGTCAGTCGCAAGACGAGGACCGGGAAGAGGCTGTAAGACGAATAAAAGCCTGGAGCGAGGCAGGCGACGTCTATGCAGGGCTGGATCTATTAAATCTATCCCTCACGACACTACCAGCCGCCCTTCCGGCTGGGCTTCAGTCGCTCAACGTGAGCGACAACCAGCTAGTGCACCTGCCCGACACCCTCCCGTCTGGACTTCGGGCGCTCAGGGCCAGCGGCAACCGGTTGACCAACCTGCCCGACACACTCCCTAACGGGCTTCAGTCACTTGCCATCGGGGGCAATCGGCTGACCAGTCTTCCTGAAAACCTTCCAGAGGGCCTTTTAACTCTCGCGGTTGGCAGTAGCCGCTTGACCAGCCTGCCAGATACCCTGCCGCATGGGCTGCAGGACCTCGACGTCCGCGGCAACCGCTTGACCAGACTGCCCGACGCCCTCCCCACCGGACTTCAGTCACTTGCAGTCGGCGGCAATCGGTTGACCAGCCTTCCCAACACGCTCCCGCCTGAAATCCAAGAGCTCGAAGCCGATGGCAACCGACTGACCAGCCTTCCCGACACTCTTCCCGTCGAACTCCAGGTGCTCTTTGCGTGCGACAACCAGCTGGACAGTTTGCCCGAGACTCTCCCCCCTGAGCTCCAGAGACTTCACGTCACCGGCAACAGGCTGACCAGCTTACCCGAGGCCCTCGCGACCGAGCTCCAGGTGCTCGAGGCACGCAATAATCGGCTGAGCAGCCTACCGCAGGCGCTGCTAACCCGGCTAGGTTTTGGGTGCATGGTTTATCTGGAGAATAACCCACTGCCCGAGCAGGTGCGTACGAATTTGGCGGAAGCCCTGAATTCCCCGGGCTATGACGGCCCGCGGGTCTTCTTCTCGATGGGCGAGGGAACGGCGGTGGATCAGGAACGGTCGCTGGCCGAGGTGGTCGCGGAGTGGATGGACGGGGAGCCGGAAGTGATCGACGTCTGGCAAAACTTCGGCGGCGAAGCGGGGGCACCGGAATACGCGCTCTTCCTCGATAAGCTACGGAACACCGTAAATTATGATAATCCTCATTTCCGAGAGACCGTCGCCGAGGATCTGCGGCAGGCTGCGATCAGACCGCACTTGCGCGAGCAGTATTTTCAGTTGGCTTTCGGGGCGAGCGAGACCTGTCAGGATCGCATCACTCTGACCTGGAACGGCATGCAGACCGCACGCCTGAACGCTGATGTCGAGGACGGGGCCTATGACGATCGGCTGGGCGAACTCATCCAGAAGGCCCGGGTCTTGTTCCGCCTGGGCGCCCTCGAGCCGATTGCCCGTCAGAAGGTCAACTCACTCCAGTTCGTCGATGAGATCGAGGTTTATCTCGCCTATCAGGTCAAGCTGCGTGACCGGCTGGACCTGCAGCTCATCGCTCCGGACATGCGGTTCTATGAAATCTCGTACGTCACTGAGCACGACCTCACCGCAGCCGAGACGCAGGTGCGGAACGAGGAAGCGGCGGGGTTCGCTGACTTTCTGGCGACTCGCTGGCAGCCCTGGGAAACGGTGGTGAGCCGGATTGCCCCCGAAGCCCATGCAGAGATGCAGAACCGGCTCGCCGCGGCGATGGACGCCGAGTTTCCGAGCCGGCTCGAGCAGCGACTCGCCGACTATCACCTGACCGGAAACAGCGATGCCGAGTTGCAGTTCGGAGCCCAGATCCGCGACGAGATCGCCCGCGAGATCAAGGGCGCACTGATGCGGCAGGTGCTCGCGGATCATGCGCTTGAGCTGTGAAGCGGCCGTCCACTCGGCGCGGATGCCGGCGCGCCGAACGGGCTGTTCGTTGAAGACGTTATGCCGGAGGATTAGGCACGTGGCAGGCACGAGGACAATTGCATGACGAGCTTCACGGACTAGGAGACAATCATCCTGCTACGTCGGTTTAGCGCTGTAACCGGCGACGGTCGCCGGTGCGACCTAAAAGATGATGACCAAGAGCCGAAGCCAAGCCCATGCCACGAGGGCGAGCGCGAGCTGGCCGATGCTGAACGCTGCGGCGCCAGCGACGAAGGCGACAGCGATGCCGCCCAGAGCGCCGGCTCCCGTGTGGAAGGCCCAAAGACCAACCATTACGTCGGCGAAGACGGGCAACGCGAAGACTGCAAGCGTGAAGAGCAGCCACGCGAAAAAGCCTATGACGAGGAAAACGAGCAGTGGTGCGAAGGTGATCATGGCGGTGGGCTCCGTGAGTCATAGGTCTGACGGTTGCGCCTTTGACCACCACCACGGCGCGAGCGTGAGTATAACCGCAAATAGAAGCCCTGGGGAATGGCATCCGTCGGATGTTCTGCGACACCCGAAAAGCGATTCACCCGATCCGATGACGTGGCCTTCTCGCGTCATTGGCCTTCCGATGTCAGAACCCGGTTAGTCGGCTCGGATCCAGAAATCACGTCCGCTGGCTAAGGCGCTTGCATAAAACTCTTGAGCGGGCTGTTCGCCGTGAGGGCTTGTGAGACAAACAGGGGGATTTTGCGGAGGGAGGATTTCTGGTTCATCGTAGCCACCAGGAGCGAAGATGAAACAGAAATCCGGACCGGGCAAAGCGTCGGCAGACCAAGTGCTAAAGGACATTCGGCGCCAGACCCGCCGGCAGTATTCGGCGGAAGAGAAGATCCGCACCGTGCTGGAAGGATTGCGCGGCGAGGAGAACATCTCCGAGCTTTGTCGCCGAGAAGGCATTGCCGCCTCGATGTATTACGGCTGGTCCAAGGAGTTTCTCGAGGCCGGCAAGCGTCGCCTAGCCGGCGACACGGCAC
>NZ_PTFE01000196.1:0-4229 GCF_002936975.1 Bradyrhizobium sp. AC87j1 | reverse complement strand
GTCCGGCCTTGGTCCACCGGCGGCGCCGCTTGGACGCGTCGATGTCGACATCACCCAGTCCGCACCTCCGGCTCGGCTCCGCGAGAAGCTAGCGCTACGATCGCGGCAACTAGGTCGTCGGCGGCGGCATCGAGGCGGCGCTCGCCGCAAACTGGACGGCAAAGCTCGACTATCTCCACATCGACCCTGGCATCACCTCTTCGACGAAGATATTCGTTCTCGACACGACGAGTTACCGATCCGACATCCGCAAAAATGTCGATCGCGTCGGCTTCAACACGGCGGACGTTCCTCTCAGGAACGCCGCGGACTGCCTTCCTCGCCCCGACGGGCTTAAGGCTTTCCGCGGCAGTCCTGCCGAACGCGCTCGCGCCGGATCATGCATCGCGGCTTGCCCCGACTGTCGGTATGGCAGACGTTCGTTTCGGTCATCTCCCAACACCTGGTTCGCAAACCTTCTCCTGTTCGGCCAAAGACAGCAGCGATTGGGTTCGATCTTGCGGCGCGCTCTCCGAGTTGCCATCATCCGCGCAAACCGCGATCATGATGCCGTGACTCTCAATTCTCTCAGAAGCCATGTCCGTCGCCTTTACGAGGGCGCAACGCCGAGCGGCGTGCGCTTCCGCTACGCGCTGCTCGCCTTCGATATCGTGACGGTGCTGTTCATCATTGCAACCTCGTTCCTGCCTCCCAGTGAGATCATCGAGACGCTCGACGTTTTGTTCGGCATGCTTCTGCTTGCCGATTTCTCGGCACGACTCCTCGTCGGTCGGCATCCCTTTCGGAAGTTCCGTCAGATTGCGACCTGGGCTGACATGGTAGCGATCGTATCTTTCCTGGCACCGCTTGCCGGCGAGGCGGGCGGCTTTCTCCGGATTCTGCGAACGCTGGGGCTGCTTCGCGACTACCAGATGCTGGCGAGGCTCCGCATCGATTCTCCGTTCTTTCGTCGCAACGAAGAGGTTATCTTCGCGGTGACGAACCTCGCCGTTTTCATATTCGTCATGACCGGGATCGTCTACGAGACCCAGAAGTTTCGCAACAATGAGATCCACAACTATGCCGATGCGCTGTATTTCACCGTCACGGCGCTGACAACGACCGGCTTTGGCGACATTACCCTGCCGGGCACGCTCGGTCGCTTGATCACCGTCGTGATCATGATTTTCGGCGTAACGCTGTTCTTCAATCTCGCACGCGCGCTCCTCAGTCCCCACAAGGTGCGATTTCCGTGCCCCGCTTGCGGGCTCCAGAGGCACGATGCCGACGCCGTGCATTGCAAGGCTTGTGGCGTTGTTCTCAATATTCCCGACGAAGGCGCGACCTGAACAGCTCTCGCGCCCCGGCAACGCCGATTGACGTCTCTCAATTTGACATCGTGCCGGTGTTTTGCCGGGGCGAGGGCAATCCGACATTCGGGGTACCCGTAAGTCATTGAATCGACTGGGGGCGACTACTGTGCATGGGGTTGTTTTCACGTTTCTTGCCCATGCGCCCCGCTGCTGACAGCATGTTGGCAGCAGGGGCAGGCTACGACCATCTCCTGACAAAACGGGGAGCGGATCATGCCGATCGAGGCAAGCTGTCATTGCGGTGAGACGGTGTTCGAGGTGACAGAGGCGCCATCTGGCGTGACGCGCTGCACTTGCACGCTCTGCGCCAAGCGTGGCGCGCTGTGGGCCTATTACACGCCGGCGCAATTCCGCCTGCTGTCGCCCCCTGAGAACGTTGCGACCTATTTGTGGGGTAGCCGCACCGTCAAACATCATTTTTATGCAAGCTGCGGCTGCGGCACCTATTCGGAGTCGCCGGACTGGTCGACCGGCAAGCCCGATTTCGACAATCCCAAGGTCGCGGTGAATGCCCGCCTGTTCGACGATTTCGATCTGGAGCCGGTGCCGGTCAACATGATCGACGGTAAGAACCTGTGGTGAGCATGCATGCGGGCGGATGTCCGCTTCATGTTCGTGCTCTTGAGGCCATTTTGAAAAGCTGATTTGGTTCCGGTCCTGGAAAAAGGGAGGAAGCCATGATGCGTCTTTTTGCGCGAGTGATGCTTGCGATGTGTCTGGCCGTTGCGGCCGGCTTCAATGTCCAGGCGCAGACCAAGCCGAAGGTGACTTCGCTCGGACCAGACTTCCCCAAGGCAGCGCTGTTCGTCGGCAACAGCTTCTTCTACTACAACAACGGCATGCCCGGGCATCTCACCTTCATGGAGCGGGCTGTGGATCCCGCCAATAAGGCGGTGTATCGCAATACCATGGTGACGATCGGTGGCTCCGGCCTCGATTGGCACGACATGGACAATCTACTGCGGCCGGGCGGCCTCGGCGCTTATTCCTTCGACGAGCAGAACAACGTCATCTTCAACAAGCCGGGCCGGCAGTACGACGCCGTCGTGATGATGGATTGCAGCCAGTGCCCGATCCATCCGCAATTGAAGGACGCGTTCGCGACTTTCGCGAAGAAGGACAGCGAGATCGTTCGCGTCCACGGCATGCGGCCGGTGCTGTTCATGTCCTGGGCCTATGCCGACAAGCCGGAGATGACGGAATCGTTGGCCGAGGCCTACACGATCGCAGGCAATGCCAACGATGCGCTGGTCATTCCCGCAGGTCTTGCCTTCGCGCGGGTGCGCAAGCTGCAGCCGGAACTCAATCTGTATGCACTGGACAAGCGGCATCCGAGTCCGGCGGGCACCTATCTTGCGGCATGCGTGACCTTTGCCGCGTTGACAGGCCGTTCGCCTGTCGACAATGCCTACATCATGGGGCTGGATGCGGAGACGACGCGGCTTCTGCAAAAGGCGGCGTGGGACACGGTGCAGGACTATTATGGGCGATAGTGCGTAGGGTGGATTAGCGAAGCGTAATCCACCACTGTTCGTGTCCGCAGAAACAGAAGCGGTGAATTACGCCGGCGGACTGCGCTTCGCGCAGCCGCAGCGCTAATCCACCCTACGGCATCAACGTTCCTTCAACACCACCCATGCCGGCGCGTGATCGCTGGCGCCATCCTCGCCGCGGATTTTCTTGTCGACGCCGACCTTGGCCAGGCGCGGGGCGAGGGCAGGGCTGAGTAGGAGATGATCGAGCCGCAGCCCCGCATCGCGCGGCCAGCGGTTCCGCTTGTAGTCCCAGAACGTGTAGATGCGCTGGTCCGCATGCAACTCGCGGATCGCATCGCACCAGCCTTGCTCGACGAGCGAAGCAAAGGCAGCGCGGCTCTTTGGCTGGATCAGCGCATCCTTGTCCCATGAGCGCGTCGGATAGATGTCGATCTCTTTAGGCGCGACGTTGTAGTCGCCGGCGAGCACGACGGGCAGATCCTGCTTGATGAAGCTCTTGGCGTGGCGCCTGAGGCGCGCGAACCAGTCCAGCTTGTAGTCGAATTTCGGCCCCGGCTGCGGATTGCCGTTCGGCAGGTAGATGCTGGTGACGATGATGCCGCGCACGGCGGCTTCGAGATAGCGGGCTTCGAGATCGCTGGGTTTTCCAGGCAAGCGGTCGCGGGTCAGAATGGGCTCTGCATTGCGGGCAAGGATCGCGACACCGTTCCAGGTCTTCTGTCCGCGCCACACCGCGCCATAGCCGGCCTTTTCGATCGCGGCCGCCGGAAATTCGCCATCACTTGCCTTCAATTCCTGAAGCGCGACGACATCGGGCTTTGCGGCGCGCAGCCATGCCAACAGATTGGGCAGGCGGCGGTTGACGTTGTTGATGTTGAATGTCGCGATCTTCATGTAGAGCTACCGGCTCCTGCCTTCCGTACCCGGAGATACAATGTCCAAGTTGAACTTTGCCGCCATCATCGTCGCCCTCGCGTTCTCCGGGGCCGCGTCGGCACAATCGTCCGACCCGCGCGGTGCGTGCAAGGCAGACTATGACAAATTCTGCGCCGGCATCGCGCCGGGTGGAGGGCGCGTCGTCGCCTGCCTCACCGACAAGCGCGACCAGCTCAGCGCGACCTGCAAGGCGGCGCTGGACAACAGGAAGAAGAAGTAAGCGATCCCTTCCGTGTCCCGGACGCGCGCAGCGCGGGCCGGGACCCGGAAGGCGACACGGTGCGCTGTTGAGAGATGGGCCCCGGCTCTGCAGCGCATTACGCCGCAAAGTACGGCGCACTGCGCCGCGTCCGGGCCACGAGAGTTCAGCCCGGCAGCGGCGGCGGGGCCGCGGGCTGCTCGATCGGCGGCGGGGAGGGCGGCTGCTCGGCGAGGGCATCACCGT
>NZ_PTFE01000195.1:0-4330 GCF_002936975.1 Bradyrhizobium sp. AC87j1 | reverse complement strand
CACACCTGTTGAACGCCATCATGCGGCGGCTGTAGAGACGACCGCGGAAAGAACCATGAACCCGGCAGTGGATCACTTTTGTCTATCGGGGTTGACATCGTGCCCGCGATTAAAGAACGGACGACTAGCATGCCGCCGAAAGTCTCAATTGTGGTGCCAGCCTTCAACGCCGCTGATTACATCGCCGAAACCATCGATAGCCTTCTTGCGCAAGACTATCCGAATCTCGAGATCGTGACAGTTGACGACGGATCGACGGACCAGACATGCACGATCCTCGCGCGCTACGGGGGCCGGATCCGGCTGCGCCACCAAGCCAATGCTGGGCAGAGCGTGGCCCTGACGGCTGGCTGGGATATGACCGACGGCAGCTTTATCGGCTATCTAAGCGCTGACGATCGGTTGAAGCCCGCAGCCGTGCGACGCTGTGCTGAGGAACTCGACGCACGGCCCGACGTGGCTCTCGTTTACCCGGATTTTAACGTAATCGACGAATGCTCGCGGTTACGTTTCACTGTCAATTCGCCGGACTTTTCTCGGCGCACGCTATACGGCGAGCTTCACTGCCTCCCGGGGCCCGGGGCGCTCTTTCGGCGCGCTGCCTACGAGAAGGCGGGGCCGTGGCGCACGGATCTGCGGCAGATTCCCGATCTCGATTTTTTCCTGCGCATGGCGCTCGAAGGCGACTTCTTCCATCTCTCGGAGGAGCTTGCCGACTTTCGCATGCACGCACAGTCGACGACCTATCGGATAGTTCCGTTTGAGCGTGGGGAAGAGCCGCTGACGGTAATTGAAAGCCTGTTCGCGCGCCCGGATCTCCCCGCGGACATTCGGCACTGGGAGCGCTCGGCGCGAGCTAATGCTGAGCTTCTGTCGGCGGCGATCCATGGCCGGTCCGGCCGCGCCGGGGTCGCTATCCGGCATCTTGTGGCGTCCTTTGCCTGCCCTCAGGCCGCCTTTTCCCGCAAGACCTTTAGTCACGTCATCACAATCACCCAAGGCCTATTCAGAGGACGGAGTTGAGGTCCAGTGAGAGAGCTAAAACCCGCACGGCTGATCAGATCCTCGACCTAACCAGCCAGCGGCTTGAGAACCAAAAGCCACCAAGGGCGGCGCAGGCGAGACAGAGCTCCATCGCATAGATGAAAAGCGTCCAAGGAAAGCACATCTGCACAGCCAAATAGGCCAGTGAAACCCCTGAAACCGCTCCAACTGCCACATTTCCGGTAATCCTGCATGCGAACCATTCCACTAAATGTCCGATGAGGGTAGTGCCGAATGCGAAGCCGAAGATAAGTGGAATACTTCCCGAATAGCTTGCAAAGCCAATAAGCCCTGGAAGCGTTAGGAAGGTGAAGACCTCAACTCTGCCATACGGGTTGCCAGCCATCGTCTGATAGATGCCGGCCTTCCCTGTCGCGGGATCTTCGGTCAGCCCTTGCATGAAGAGGTTGCGACCCAGTTCGCTCTCGGCTCCTTGGGCCGTCAGGACGCCTTCCAAGCCTACCCACCGCATCAAGACAAGACTGCGTAGTTCTTGGAGGACGCCGCTCAGCCTGCTGTTGCTGGTCACCACGTCGAGCTTCGTGGCAAAAGCTGCCGTCTCCGGCGCCGCATACAGATACTGTTGACGTTTTGGATCAGGTACGGGGCCCTGGGTCAGAGACGACTCAGGTTTGTCAGGCGGCGCGCTCAGCGACTTAGGAAACGAAGGTGGTAATCTCGCAGACCGTTCGGAAACATCCTTTCCGCCGACCACCACTCGCGGAGCAGCTGTCGACGATGTCGGGTTCTGCACAGCAATTAGATCACTATTCTGGAAGGCAAAGTTTCGCTCGATGCTCACGATGGCGATCGACAGCACGAAAAGCACGCCAGCACTGCATAGTGCTAACGCGATCTCCGTCCAGCGTTGAATATCCCTCCGTCGCGAAAGCAATATGCAGAGGGATGCTAGAATGTAGAGCAGAAACTGGATTCGGCTGCCTATGGTTAGCGATGAGAGAAAGCCGAGGAAACTCGCGACAATGATCAAAGATGCGTAGCGTAGACGTCCAAGTTCTATCAGCCATTGCGTAAGCGCAAGGCCTCCAAGAAGTGCGCCCCATGTGAGAATAAAGGCCAGCACGGCATAGACTCGTGGATGGATATCCATCCCGAGTGGATAGCCGATTCGCAAGATGGAGTGCTGATGATTGAGCGCGTAGACACAGGTTGCAACGACGATTAGTATCGCCAAGGCGGCAAATAGGACGTTTCCAAGATTTCTCTGCCCCGCGTCATCGCTCGGAAGAATGCGCCCGTACGACGGGATGAACGAGGCCAGAATGAATGAAGCGACTCCGCCGAGCTGACCGGCCGTAGCAAATTTTAGCGCCATATCCCATTGCGTGGCTGACCCGGAAAACTCGCCGACCGGTTCGATCAGCGGAGCTCCGAAGGTAAGATGCGCAACGGCTTTTAGTACAAAGCCAAGCGTTAGGAAAGATGCAACGATGATAACAAAAAAAGAGGGATGCAGTACGACTGCACAGCCGAAGAGCAACGCCCCGCTGGACACGAACATAAGAAGCGAAGGTGCAGAGCCTTCGTAAAACGGAAGAATCATCCCATACAAGAGAGCGCCCAAAAGGCCTATGCTGGCGGACGCTACGGCATGGATTTGCACTCTCACTAGAGGTCGCGTTCGTCCATTAAGATTGGCCGACATGCTTACACCGAAGGATTCCGAAAGTTTCGCCGTTCCTAAACGCGCGCTGACACGTGCCGGATTTCTTTGATTGTGATTATGAATTGGGTTTGAGATTAACCCGACTTCATCAGTGCCGTCCAGTCATCCGAGGCGGCCTCAGGCAGCAGCCAGCTCCACTAAGAAAATGGACCCAGTGGTCCTCAGCATAGGTGCGCTTCAGTCCGCAGTTGGCGACGCAGAGTCCGAAATCGACGTCTCCAGTTACGGGGAGGATCTTTTCCTGACGGGAGCCGAGATCAAAGCTCGCGGCATCGATCGGCATAGAAAGCAGATACTGCCGCACCGCGGTACTGTCCAGAATCTTTCGCACTTTTGATCAGGCGACGGCTCCGGTTTCAGAGAGTTGTGGCCGATAAAGCGGTCGCATGTTCATGTAACATTTGGTCGACCGCGCCGTGCCGGCAATGTGCCGCAGCCGGGCCGCCGCCAAGTTGAGACGGGATTGGCCGTCGGGAAAGGCGCCGACGACACGGGTTCGTCGCCGGATCTCCTTCATGATGTGCCTTTCCGGACATCCATTGGCGGAAGATTCGAACGAAGAATCCGCTCGAGCGCATAGTAGGCGCCGTTTACTGCCGTAGCGCGCGCCGCGCCGCATCGCGACCGTGGCGCGGCCCGCAGGCCGCCGCGACCGCTGCGGCACATTCCCGGTCGCCTCGACGACGACGACATCGTCCTTCGAAAGCCGTTTGGCGAACGCGGTCAACAGCGCACGTCGCATGTCCACGAGGCCGAGACGTCTGAGTTTGCCATCCTCCCAAGCCACCGCTTCCGCAAAGGCGCGGTGGATATCAAGTCCTATAATGCGCATGTCTGCTCCCTTTCCGGTCTGACGAAACGGGAGCTGGCGGGCAACACGACATCTACTGATCCGCGCTCGCGGCGCATCCGGGAAAGTCGCAAGGGGCGGCCATGTAACGAGCTCGGGCTCTCAGCCCACTGTCTATCGGCGGCCTGCCCGCACCTTCGTGCTCCCGGTGCCCCGCGTCCCGGATGGGCTCACCATAATGCCGTTCTCCGAAGAGAACAGCCGGACGAAAAGGCACCGCAGATCACATACCGGATAATGGCCAGGTCGAACGCATGAACCGCACGATCAAGGAAGCGACCGTCCAACGCTATTACTACGATCGACAACGATCAGCTCGAAGCTCACCTTGCCGACTTCATCAACGCCTACAACTATGCTCGGCGGCTGAAGACCCTGAAGGGCCTCACACCCTACGAATACATTTGCAAAATGCTGGACTTCCCAGCCCGAACGATTCAAACTCAACCCGGTCCAGCAAATGCCGGGACTAAACACCTAGCACCGGCGGCCGCGCCGGAGAGCGCCGCCAAGCCTGAACCAACGAACCACGTCTTCTTGCTGTCCACACCAGCGGGCTTGCGGAGACGAGCATAGGCTTCGTAGTTCCCACTGCTGTACTACATCGCAACCTCAGATCTTGTGTAAGCGATGTTTTGCGGCCACCTTCCGGATGATGCGCTGATCTGTAAGTCTGCGGTTTGGTTTTGACCGTAAGGCTTAGAATGGACACAGTGCGTAGTGCTACCACGGAGCCAGTGCGGCGGCTG
>NZ_PTFE01000194.1:0-4568 GCF_002936975.1 Bradyrhizobium sp. AC87j1 | reverse complement strand
CACCACCGCAGGCTTTGCCGGCAGCGGCGGACGCTTCTCCATGCGATAGCCGAGGGCACGTAGCACCGAGGCGAAATCCTCGCCGGCAGATCCGGTGAGCGAGGTCATCGCCTGCGTCACCACGAAGCCGCGGCCGTCGAAGGCGCCGGCGGGCTTTTCGCCGGACGCGTTCTCGCGCCAGGCCAGCGCCGGGCGGATCAGATCGGCAAGACGCTCCAGAATGTCGACGCGCACGGCACGCTCGCCGGCCTGCTTGTAGCCGAGCACGCGATAGGCATCGCGCGGCAGGGCCTTGTCGACCGGGAACGAGGTGCGGCCGGAAGATGCCAGATGCTGCGCGCCCGAGAGCGAGGACAGATCGACATTGTCCTGCTTGAGCGCCCACAACAGCGCGGCGAGCGCGCGCGCGGCGGGCTTCAAAAGGCCGGGGAAATAGATGTGATAGGCGCCGAAACGGACGCCGTATTTGCGCAAGACCGCGCGCGAGGGCTGGTCGAGATCCTTCAGCTCGTTCGCGATCTTGGGACGCTCCAGCACGCCGAGGGCCTCGACGAGCTGATAGGCGATGCCGCGGGCGATGCCGGTGACGTCCTCGGCCTTGGACAGCTCGAACATCGGCCCGAGCAGCTTCTCGACATGGGTCTTGAGCCAGAGCTCGAGCCGGGCCTGCACCTTCTCGCGGGGGCCGCCGGTCAGGCGCTCGTCGGAGATGATGCGGATGCGCGGATGCAGCGCGTCCTCTGCGGCAGACAGCCGCGCCACGGCGTCGCCGGTCCAGCGGATGGTGCCTTCCGAGGTCAGCACGAACTGATCGTCCGGCGCGTTGCCGAGCTTTTCGGCGCGCGTGTTGATCTCGCCGGCGAGCACTGCTTGCGCTGCAGCCTGCAAGGCTTTCGCATCCGAGCCGGCTTCCGCCGCATCCGGTGCAAAGGTGAAGCCATCGAGACGGCCGATGACATGGCCTTCGACGATGACTTCGCCGGTCTTGCCGATTTCAGTATTCAAGCTCGTGTTCTCCCGCAGGCGGCGCATCAATACACTGGTCCGGCGATCAACGAAACGCTCAGTCAAGCGTTCATGGAGCGCATCCGATAATTTATTTTCGACCTCGCGGGCGATCCCCTGCCAGCGTTCGGGGTCTTTCAGCCAGTCCGGGCGGTTGGCGACGAAGGTCCAGGTGCGAATCTGCGCGATCCGGGCCGACAGCGTGTCGATGTCGCCGTCGACGCGGTCGGCCTGGGTGATTTGGGCCTCGAACCAGGCGTCGGGGATGCAGCCCTTCCGCATCAGGAAGCCGTACAGCGTGGTCACCAGCTCGGCATGGGCGGCCGGCGACAATTTTCTGTAATCGGGGACCTGGCAGGCCTCCCACAGCCGCTCCACCGCCGCCTTGCCATGCGCGATATCGCGCACCTCGGCGTCGCGGGCGGCGTGGTCGAGCACGCGCATGTCCTCGGCGACAGGGGCGCGTGTCAGCGCCTCGTGGCCGGGGGCGAGGTTCAGGGACACCTGGAGCGCGCCGAGCGAGGAGAAATCAAGCCTGGTGTTGCGCCATTGCAGCATCTTCACGGGATCGAAGGTGTGGTTCTGCAGCGCATTGACGAGCTCGGGCTCGAACGGCGCGCAGCGGCCGGTGGTGCCGAAAGTGCCGTTGCGCGTGGCGCGGCCGGCGCGGCCGGCGATCTGCGCGAATTCGGCCGGCGTCAGCCTACGGAACTGATAGCCGTCGAACTTGCGGTCGGAGGCAAACGCGACGTGGTCGACGTCGAGATTGAGGCCCATGCCGACGGCGTCGGTGGCGACGAGATAATCGACATCGCCGTTCTGGAACATCGCCACCTGCGCATTGCGCGTGCGGGGCGAGAGCGAGCCCAGCACCACGGCGGCGCCGCCATGCTGGCGGCGGATCAGCTCGGCGATGGCGTAGACCTCGTCGGCCGAGAACGCGACAATCGCGGTCCGGCGCGGCTGGCGCGTGATCTTGCGATCGCCGGCGAATTCCAGCTGCGACAGGCGCGGCCGCGTGATCATGGACACGCCAGGCAAGAGCCGCTCGATGATCGGGCGCATCGTCGCGGCGCCCAAGAGCAGCGTCTCGTCGCGGCCGCGGCGGTTGAGCAGCCGATCGGTGAAGACGTGGCCGCGTTCGAGATCGCTGGCGATCTGGACCTCGTCGACAGCGAGGAAGGAGACATCGAGGTCGCGCGGCATCGCCTCGACGGTGGACACCCAATAGCGCGGATTCCTAGGCTTGATCTTCTCCTCGCCGGTGACGAGCGCGACCGCCTCGGCGCCGACCCGGCCAGCGATCTTGTTGTAGACCTCGCGCGCGAGCAGGCGCAGCGGCAGGCCGATCATGCCGGACGGGTGCGCCAGCATCCGCTCGATGGCGAGATGGGTCTTGCCGGTATTGGTCGGCCCGAGCACCGCAGTGACGCCGGCGCCTGCCACGCGATCGGAAGGCGCGCGCTCGGAAGCGAAAGGGGAGGAGGAAAAGGGCATCTGGGGGATTAGGTAGTGGCGATTTGGGCGAATGTCAGTGCTGTCTGGGGCGGTGCGGCGGCTCCGCGGTGTCAGCTATGTCTCCGAACGCTGCGCTGCCGCCGCCTCCATTGCTGTCATCGGCCGGCCTTGCGCGCAATTGCGCGCTGGGACCGGGCGATCCAGTACGCCGCGGCGGTGTGGCGAAGCCGAGAGGCCGCGGCGTACTGGATGCCCCGGTCAAGCCGGAGCATGACAGCGGAGTGTGTGGGAGCACCCAACAATATCCCGCGCAACTGTCTCACTTTGCGACGCTTTTCCCGTTGGTCTTAAGCTTCGGAACGACTCTAGAACGAATCGCGGCCGAATCGCTGACTCCCCCTGGAGTCATGTTCCGTTCACGCAACATGTCGCGGGAGTCTTGTTGGCTGCAACTAGATGGAGTTTTGGGCTGCCGTACAAGTGACGTTTCGATGGCGCAAACCCTTAAGTTGGGGACGGCGCGGAGTCGAATCAGAATCGGGGAGGAGTCAAATGGATTCCGGGACCTTGCTCCGCCGTCATGCCCGGGCTTGTCCCGGGCATCCACGTTCTGGTGGCGCGCGCAGGTCGTGGATGGCCGGGACAAGCCCGGCCATGACGGGAACGGCGGGTACCAACCTCATTTTCGCGAAAACAACCCCATGCACAGTAGGTAAGTGATTGAAATTGCTGGATCTCTCTTACCCTCCCCTGGAGGGGTCCGGGACGAGCGTAGCTCGCCCGTGGGTCGGCTCACATGGAGCGCAGCGGAATGTGAGACGGGGTGGGGTGATCTCTCCCCACGGGCAGTCTTCGTGTGGAAAGATCACCCCACCCCGCTCGCGCTGCGCGCGATCAACCCTCCCCCTCCAGGGGAGGATAAACGGGACCACCGCAGCCGCTTACTGCGTCTTCGCCACCCTTGGCGGCTGGGCCGTGGTGATGAAGCTCGTCGCTTCCAGCATGGCCGGGCCGAGCGGCGTCGGCACTTTCAGCCAGAACGGGACCAGGACGCGCGTGCCGGCGACGGGGGCGAAGGCGATCTCGATGTTGCGCTGGGCGGCGAGGTATTTGATCACGGGGCGGTCGGGGATGTAGCCGGCGACGGGCACGAAATAGAGCGAACAGACCACCACCGGGCCGTGATAGCCCTTCTCCGCCTTCACAGTCTCCATGCGCTTGAAATCGAGCTTCAGATCGTAGCGCATGCGGCCGTCGAACACGGGGGCCGAGTTGTGGCAGGCGTCCGGCGAGACGGGATCGCCATTGCCGGGCACGCGCAACAGCGACGCCGTCATGGGGTCCCAGACGCCGCGGCGATGCGCGTCGGTGACGACGATACGGTCAGGATCGACCGGCGGCTCCGGCAGAATCGCAAAATCCTTCACATTGCCCTTGTCGAGCGTGATGCGGATCTCTTCGGTCTTCTTCGAGGTGGTGGTGGAGGCCTGGTAGCCGGTCGCAACCAGCGCGCCGTTGACGATGCGCCCTTGGCTGGCGCCGGTGCCGGACCCGCCGGTGAACGACTTCAGCAGCCCCGAGGTGCCGCCCGCGGCGGCCGCCGAGAACACGTCGTCCTGAATGTCGATGTTCCATGCGCCCTTGCCGACGGGAATGCCGGCCAGCGAGGCCTCATACTGCGCCTCGAGCTTGCCCTGCGCCGCCGCCGGCACCGCGCCCCACGCCACCACCAGGCCGCAAAGCATCGCCAGCCAGCCGGCAAAGCGCGGGCGGACTGAGCGCTGTTCTGGCGCAAAAGGGGACGTTGTGAGCACGAAACAATCCAATCGGGGCGCGACGGTTGTTACTTAAGCCAAAAACCGCGGCAAACAATGTGTCCGGGCGTCTCGAGCCGGGAACTCCACCAGAGTCTTCGGTCGCGAATACGCCCTTTATGTGATGGTAAGGCGCGACAAACATTGCCGTTTTGGTGATCGGGGGCGCCGGGAGCGCTCACCTACCTCCACCCACTCCGCTGTCATGCCCCGCGAAGGCGGGGCATCCAGTACGCCGCGGCCCCCCCCCTGGTCAGCCGCGCCGCCGCGGAGTACTGGATCGCCCGGTCC
>NZ_PTFE01000193.1:0-4758 GCF_002936975.1 Bradyrhizobium sp. AC87j1 | reverse complement strand
ACGTAGAGCTCCCCGACCGCGCCAAACTGAACGGGCGCACCATGACCGTCAAGCAGATAGATCCGCGTGTTCGCGATCGGACGGCCGATGGGGAGTCGCCGGACTGTCTGATCAATGGCGGTGATCTCGCAGACCGTCGCAAAGGTCGACGTCTCGGTTGAACCATAGCAGTGCAAGAGATGTTGCGGTCGGCTTTGGCTCAAAACCCGTGCCACGGCCGCCACATCAACCGAGCCACCACCAACTAGGAGAAATCGCAAACTCGCCAGCACCGGGCCTAACTCATCAACGCTCTGGCTGAACAACCCGGCGGTCAAATGCAGGACGGTGATGCGGTGCCGCCGAACCAGAGTGCGCAGCACCTCCGGCTGCAGCACAGCTGTGTGTGGAATCACAATTAGGCTGGAGCCGTGCAGCAGTGCCGCCCAAACTTCCAGCGTACTGATACTAAACGCGGGATTGCCTACCCAGGCCACGCGATCACTCGAGGTAAACTCCGCATAGCCGTTGTTGATGACGAGACGGTTGACAGCACGATGAGGAACAACCACGGCCTTCGGAAGGCCGGTCGACCCGGAGGTGTACATCACGTAAGCCGGAGCATCGGCGGTCAATGCCAGGCCAGGATCGGTACTACACCCTGTTCCAGCCATGATCGGCTCAATGGCCAGAATAGGAATCGCAATCTCAAACCGCCCGTCATTCTCGTCACCTACGAGGACCAGGCGTACAGCACAGTCGGTCATAATCCAGCTTTGTCGCCCAACTGGAACGCCCCGATCAATCGGTACATAGACCCCGCCCGCCTTCAGAACTGCCAGTTGTGCGACCACAAGTGCAATGCATCGATCAAGCACTATGGCAACGCGATCGCCCGGCTTCACCCCAAGCGCGATCAGATGATGCGCGAGCCGGTTCGCCCGAGCATTGAGCTCGCGATATTTTAGGCGCGCGTCAGCATGGACCACGGCTACCGCATCCGGCGTCTTGCGCACCTGCGCCTCGAACAGCTCATGGATACACCGGTCCGAAGGATAAGGCGCCGCCGTCTGATTCAGCTCCTCCAAGAGGTAGGTGCGGTCATCGGACGACAGCAGCCCGCTGCGCCCCACCGGCTGCTGCGCATCGGCCATCACCGCACACAACAAATTGTGCAAATGCTGCGTCATACAGTCGATCTGCTTGGGAGCGAAGCGACTACTGTCAAAGTGCCATCGGAAGCGCCCATCGAGAGCGCAAATCTCGAGCGTTAGCAACTCACCGGAGCGAGCTATCTCAGAACTAGAGCTCGAAGCCGACTCTTCAGCCGCAGAACAGCTCTCTCCGGTAACTGTAACCCCAAGGGGCCAGGGTCGCCGCGATCGCAGCACCTCCGCATTCCGCAACGTGGGCGTGATAAGATCCCAGGCAAAGCTATCGTTCACTCTTAGCTGAACGCATTCGGCCGCCACCGCTCTGCGCGCCTGCGCAAAGTCATCACTTAGATCTATAGCAATCACCATTGGCACGGCGGACACGAGAAGGGCCTCCACAGCGCTCCCGCCCGCTCGCGATCCATTCGGCGCGGACCATCCCAATTGAAGCTCTGACTCCCCAGTAGCGCGGGCGAGGTAGATCAACCAAGCAGTTAACAGATGTTCTGTACGATCACGTGGAGATAGCTCAACCAACGCACTCGGCATGAGCCAAGCGCTCGACTGCCATGTCGCCGGAGCCTTGCCTTCTAACGACGACGAAAACGGAAGCTGAACTATCTTGAACTGCTCTAGTCGCTGTCGCCAGAACTCTTCACGAGATGCCAACAATCCATGGGCAACTGTTGTGCTCCGCGCCTCAGCTTCGCTTAAGATCGGCAGGCGATTGCCTATTTCCATGCCGGAATTCCTCGCGAGTGCCCGCGCATCCACAGGCCGACCATCTGAGCCACCGAACCAAACATCAACATCCTCCGTACCTGTCGCCACACGCCAATGGCCCGGGTGATTTCAAGGAGAGAGAGCCCGCCGATAAGCGCGAGCGGTTAGACGACACCTCCAAGCACCTGATTGCGACAACAGCCTTCAGACACAGAACGAATCGAATGATACGGCCTAAAATCCAGGCGGTCGTTGTCTTGGAGAGATCTTGCGCGGATCGATCCCATCGCAGGCAGCCCGCCGCATCCGGACGTCGACGTTCGGGAAACTCGCGTCGGCGTATTAGCGCCCGCGGACAGGCACTGAGCTCCTCTACACTCGCCAAAACGGTCAGACCTTCGCGGAGACCCTCGACTCCAGCCTCGCAGCATTTGAGGTCAAGAGTTGACGCCGTATCGGTTGGCGCAATCAAGACGTGGGATTGAGCAACTCGGTCACCGGTGTCCGCACCACCATCGATGCGATGCCACGTGACGGCATATTCGGTATCTTGGACCAACAGCACCGAAGAAGTTGCCGCAGTTGCCGCACACCGCGCTAACGGGCCTTCGCGGCTCTTGGAAGCGCCTTGACGAACTCGCCCCAACACATCCGCTACCAATACGAATGGATTACAAAGAGAAAATATCCAGTCCACCACTTGAGCATTCAGCAATGTCGATAGCTCTTCAACACTTGCGACACGCCGGATGTTACCGCGAAGGGCCCAATCCCGAAAAATGCGATCTGCACACAAGGCGGCCCGAATAACGCAGCCCGCCATATCCCTCGCTAGCTGGGCGCACCTTACGGCTAGCCTCCCACCAGCAACAAAGACCCTAGAACCCATTGTTGACGTTGCAGCTCGTTGCCCATCCCTCTCGCGGAGTTCGCAACTTGATGAGGCCAACACACATGTGTCGTGATGTACGTACCCCACGCCCATGACAAACTCTCCACCTATGTAACTCGCGGGGGGCGCAGCTTTCGGCAGTCCTGCGATGGACTGCCGAACTCCACAAGATCCGCGCGAGGACCCTCGAGATCCGCGACAATTGGCGATTTAGGTACCCACCTTACGCCCCTGAGCGCGCGACCAAGACGCGTGTCGGCGTGCAGCGGAGAAGATCGACGCAATATCTTCACCCTCCAGCCGAGCCGGCCGGCGAATCGGACCACCAGACGCAATTGTGAAAGCTGAGGAAAAGGGACGCGACAGCAGGCTCAAGCACTTGATCGCTGAACTTTGCAGCCGGGCACCTATTAGGCAGCCTTGAAGCGCGGCTGGGCGATGAAGATGTTGGAGCACGCGCACGACTGGAGGTCCTGCCTCTTCCGTCAATATTTGCCCGACTGTTCAAGCTGACCAAAAAGCTGCTGAACGTTCGATTCGAGGAGGCCACTCTCTCCATCTCGGTGAATGAATTCAAAGCTAAGCCCAGTTTCAATGGAGCGACTCGAGAAGGCCTGCGCCAGTCCAGGACAACGAACCACGGTCGTATCAAATCCCAGACCACGAGACTTTAGGGTCTGCACAGCAGCATCCACGTTGTCGACCTCAAGAGCAATGTGAGCAACTCCAACACCGTTACGCCGCACCAGCTCTGAGACCTGAGAGGTTGGCTCAGTGCCCTGACACAAGACAAACCTGATGCCGCCGCTCTCGAGGTTAGCATAAAGCATGCCTGTCGCCCGTCCCTTAACGTGAGAACGCCCCTTCAATTCAAAGCCCAGCACGTCCTGAAAGAACAGAATTGACGCCTCAAGATCGAGTACTGCAATGGCAATATGATCTATCCCACGGAACTTCAAAAACGAACTCGCGGTTTTCCGATTGTCGCCCGAAGTCGCATCCGGTCCGATCTTGCTGTCGACGGTTTCCTGCATAGCACCCTCCTCACAATGGATAATCAGACCAGGTACACCTTCTTAGTCCGTAGTAGCGACCAGGCTCTTCAGGCTCATCTGCTCCAACAAGTCAGCGTTATGTCTGGGCCACATTCGCTTGAGCACTGAAGAGCTCTGTTTTGCGCTCTTCCCATTTCCGCATTATTTCTGAAATCGCCAACGGTGATGGATCGGCTATTTGCCCATCGCGAAGCAAACATGAGGCCACTCAAGTTCTGAGCGCATTTGCTCCGCATCCGATGCTACATTTGGACCGATTGAGAACGTCTAATCCGAACTCTTTGGCAGCGCCTGCGAAGCGAGATGATCATCACAGAGTTCTACGCATCTTAAGCAACCGACGTGCCAACGATGTTGCGCGAGAGTTCCTCAAAGAACAACGCGCCTATAGCCGCCATAGAGGAGTTTTACTGTTCGACTTGAGGCATCGATGTCGTGAACCAGACACAGCTCAAACATGAACCGCCCCGGGTTTGCCGGAGGCTCCAACTCCTGAGAGGATGGAGCCATGACAAGCAAGACGACGAACAAGTTTTCACCCGAGTTCCGGGCCCGTGCGGTTCGGATGGTTCTGGATCACGCCAGCGAGCATACCTCGCGCTGGGCAGCAGTGACCTCGATCGCGGCCAAGATCGGCTGCACGCCGCAGACGCTGCATGACTGGGTCAAGAAGGCCGAGATCGACAGTGGGCAGCGTGCCGGCGTTCCGACCGACATGGCCGAGAAGCTGAAGGCCCTGGAACGGGAGAACCGCGAGCTCCGGCAAGCCAACGAGATCCTGCGCAAGGCGAGCGCCTATTTTGCGATGGCGGAGCTCGACCGCCGGTACAAGCCATGATCGCCTTCATCGACGATCATCGTGGGGCGCATGGGGTCGAGCCGATCTGCAAGGTCTTGCCGATCGCCCCCTCGACCTACCATGCCCATGTGGCCAAGCGGCGCGATCCGGCCAAGC
>NZ_PTFE01000192.1:0-4797 GCF_002936975.1 Bradyrhizobium sp. AC87j1 | reverse complement strand
ATAATGCTCCGTGCGGCCCTGCCCCTCGCTCTCGATCAACACGTCGCGTGTCGCGCCGATCTCGGCTTGCAGCCGCCTCCGCAGCGCCACTTCGCCCGCCGCACGCAGCCGCTTCGCGCGTTCCTTGATCACGCCGCCCGCCACCTGCGGCATCCGCGCGGCCGGCGTGCCGGGGCGGGGCGAATAGGGGAAGACGTGAAGGAATGTCAGGCCGCATTCCTCGACCAGATCGAGCGAGCGCGAGAACATCTCCTCCGTCTCGGTCGGGAAACCCGCGATGATGTCGGCACCGAACAGGACATCGGGGCGCAGGCGGCGGACCTGCTCGCAGAACGCGATCGCATCTTGCCGCGAATGGCGCCGCTTCATGCGCTTCAAGATCATGTCGTCGCCGGACTGCAACGACAGATGCAGATGCGGCATCAACCGCGCATCATCCGCGATGGCATCGAGCAGATCGTCATCCGCCTCGATCGAATCGATCGAGGAAATGCGCAGGCGCTTCAACTCCGGCACGTGCCGCAAGATCTGCTTCGTCAGCATGCCGAGCTTCGGCGCGCCCGGAAGGTCAGTGCCGTAGCTGGTGAGATCGACACCGGTCAGCACGATCTCGGCATGGCCGCGTTCGGCCAGCGCCCGCACCTGCTCGACCACCGCGCCCATCGGTACCGAGCGCGAATTGCCGCGGCCATAGGGGATGATGCAGAAGGTGCAGCGATGATCGCAGCCGTTCTGCACCTGCACGAACACGCGCGGCAGGCCGCTCGTATAGCCGTCGATGAGATGCGGCGCCATCTCCCTCACGGCCATGATGTCGCTGACAGCGATCTTCTCGCCGGCGCCGAGATCGAAGGCATCGCGCGCTTCGCGCCAGGCTTCGCCGCGCATCTTGTCGTCATTGCCGACGACGCGATCGACCTCGGTCATGTCGGCGAACATCGCAGCTTGCGTCTGCGCCGCGCAACCGGTGACGACGATGCGCGCCTCGGGCCGCTCGCGCTTCAATTTGCGAATCGATTGCCGCGCCTGCGCCACCGCCTCGTTGGTGACGGCGCAACTGTTGACGACGATGGTGTCTGAAAGGCCAGCACCCTCGGCCTCGCGGCGGATCACTTCGGCCTCGAAGGCATTGAGGCGGCAGCCGAAGGTGACGACGTCGACGGCCATCAGGCGGCCGGCGCAAACAGCGCCGGATCGAATTTGCCCTCATATTCGAAGGTCGCCGTGCCCGTCATCAGCACGTGATCGTCGCGTTCGCGCCATTCGATGCCGAGCTTGCCGCCGGGCAGCGTGATCTCGACATCGCGCTCGACACGCTTCAGGCGGGCCGCGGCCACTGCCGTGGCGCAGGCCGCCGAGCCGCAGGCCTGGGTCAGGCCGGCACCGCGTTCCCAGGTGCGAATCGTGATGTGCTGGGGATCGACGATATGGGCGAGCGTGATGTTGGCGCGCTCCGGGAAGATCGGATGGTTTTCGAGCAGCGGACCGAAGCGCTCGAGATCGTAGGCGTTGACGTCGTCGACCCAGAAGATCGCATGCGGGTTGCCCATGCTCACCACGGAGGGCGAATGCAGGATGGGATTGTCGATCGGCCCGATCTGCAATTCGATGTAGCGGGTATCGCGGAACTCTTCCGCCAGCGGAATGTCCTGCCAGCCGAACTTCGGCGCGCCCATATCGACGGTGTAGAGATCGGGCGCCGGGCCCTGCCAGGCATTGAGCAAGCCGGCCGCCGTCTCGAACGTCGCGGCGGTCTGCCCGTTCTTCTCGAAGATGCGCCGCACCACACAGCGCATGCCGTTGCCGCAGGCGCCGGCCTCCGAGCCGTCATTGTTGTAGATGCGGATGAAGGCTTCGGTACCGTCGAGCTGCGGCTTCTGCAGCACCATGAGCTGGTCGTAGGCCACGCCACCGTTGGCGGACGCCACCGCGCGGGCGTCGTCCGGCGTCACCTTTGCTGCGGAATCGCGCATGTCGACAACGACGATCTCGTTGCCGATGCCGTTCATCTTGGCAAATGCGTGGTTGGCCAGCGCGCTCATGAAAATTCCCGAATTTCGCCTGTCTTATATGGCGATCCTTGGCGGCTTGGCCAGTGATTTGCCGCCGGGCGCCAGGAGGACTGCCAGGAGGACTGCCATGACGCATCTGTCATGGGACGAATTTGGCAACCGCGTGTTAGAACGGCGCAGCTCGCCGCGAACCGGGATGCGCGGCCGGGCTCAAGCCGGATTAGCCTTGGTGGGCAAGGTCTTGCTGATGAAGGGCCTTGGTTAAGGCCTTGGGGAGAATAAAAATGATCAGGTTTCGTCGTCTTGCTCTGGCCGCGCTGATCCCGGCAGCGGCCTTGTCGCTTGGCCTGCCTGAGGTTCTGGCGCAAACCCCGAGCCCGGCACCGGCGGCCTCGGCAAGTCCCTCGCCGGCCCCATCGGCTTCTCCCACCCCGGCCGCGAGCGCCTCGCCTGCCCCAGCGACGACGGCCTCACCCGCGCCGCCGCCTGCAGCCAGCGCGTCGCCGGCCCCGACAACGTCGCCCTCGCCCGCAGCCAGTTCCTCACCCAGCCCAACGGCCCCACCACCCGCGGCCGCCGCGACACCCGCCCCGGTGCAGACCGCCGATCCGTTCGGCCTGGAGACCACGCTCGAGGCCAAGAAGGTCGTGATGGTCAAGGGCACTGCCAATTGGGACTCGGCCTTCGACACGCTGATCGACGCTTTCAAGGCGCTGAATACGCTCCTGGACAAGCAGGGCATCAAGCCATCAGGCAATGCGATGATCGTCTACACCTCGACCGACGACACCGGCTTCACCTTCCTTGCCGAGATCCCGGTCGAGCAGGATCCCAAGAACCTGTCCAAGGACATGAGCATCGGCAAGTCGCCGGAGGGCAAGGTGCTGAAATTCGTCCATCGCGGTTCCTACGACAACATGGACAACACCTACGAGGCGATCACCAATCATCTCGACGACAAGAGACTGGAAGCCAAGGACACCTTCATCGAGGAATACCTCACCGATCCCCTGAAGACGGCAGAGGACAAGCTCGTGATCAACGTTTTCGTGCCGCTGAAGTGAGACCAATGAAAAAGACTGCCGTACTTGCTACGTCCCTTGCCGCCGTTTTCGCCGCAACGCTGCTGTCAACGCCCGCGCTTGCCGATGATTTTCCATCCGCCATCACGGTGAGCGGCGAAGCCAACATTTCCGCGGCGCCCGATCTCGCGCAGATCGACGCCGGCGTCGCCAACGACGCCAAGACAGCGAAGGAAGCGTCCGATGCCAACAACGCCGCGATGGGCAAGGTGCTGCTGGCGTTGAAGGGCGCCGGCATTGCCGAGAAGGATTACCAGACCTCGCGGCTGTCGCTGCAACCGCAATACGGCCAGAACAAATCCACCGGCGCATCCCCGGTGGTCGGCTTCCGCGCTTCGAACCGCGTCACCGTAAAAATTCGCGACGTGACCAAGGTCGCCGGCATCATCGACACGCTGGTCGGCGCCGGCGCGAATGATATCGGCAACATCTCCTTCGAGGTGACGCAGGCGTCAAAACTGCTCGACGACGCTCGCGAGCAGGCGGTCGCGGACGCCCGCCGCAAGGCCGAGATCTACGCCAAGGCCACCGGCGTGACGCTGGGCGCTCCGCTCAGCGTGTCCGAAGGCGGCGCCCCGGTGCCGCTGTTCAAGGGGCGGATGGCAACAGCGCCGATGGCAGCGCCGCAAGCCGCGGTTGCGCCCGGCGAGGAAACGCTGTCGGTGACGGTGAATGTGAGCTGGGCGATCAAGGCGGGGCAGTAAGAGGCACACTGCCCGCCCAAACAACGGTGGTCGTCCCCGCGAAGGCGGGGACCCATAACCACAGGGAGCAGTGCGGGGCAAAACTCCCACTCCGAATCTTCGCCAAACATCTCCCTGTGGGTATGGGTCCCGGATCTGCGCGCGCTTGACGCGCGCTTGTCCGGGACGACAGCGGGGCTAAATCTCCACCACCTGCCCCGGCTGCATCGCCACGAACCGCTCCTGCGGAAGCTTCGCGGCGTCGAGCGCTTCCACCAGTGCCTTGGCCGGCGCGTCGATCGCCTCATCCGTGAGCTGGAACGTGCCGTGATGATGCCCGAGCGCGGCCTCGGCGCCGCAATCGCGTAGCGCCTTCACCGCGTCCTCCGGATTCATATGCTGGTCGCGCATGAACCAGCGCGGCTCGTAGGCGCCGATGGGGAGAATCGCCAGCCGCAGCTTGCCGTGCTTCTCGGCGACGCGGCGAAAATGCCGGCCATCGCCATACCCGGAATCGCAGACGACGTAGATTTTCCCCGCAGGCGTCTCCAATACAAAACTCGCCCACAGCGCCTTGTTGCGATCGAACATGCCGCGCGCCGTCCAATGCCGGGTCGGCACCACGTGCACGGCGATGCCGCCGCCGAGCTCGACGCGGTCGTGCCAGTCGAAGGCCTCCACCTTGATCGTGGAATCCCAGCTGCGCATCGTCACGTCGTTGCCGAGCGGGGTGACCACGCGCGGGGCAAAATTCTTGGTAAGCCGCGATAGCGTCGCGATGTCGAGATGATCGTAATGGCCGTGCGAGACCAGCACGACATCGATCTTCGGCAGCTTCTCGAAGGCGATGCCGGGATCGTTGTGCCGCTTCGGCCCGGCCCAGGCGACCGGCGAGACCCGCGTCGACCAGACGGGGTCGACCAGGATGTTGAGGCCGCCGGTCTGGATCAGCCAGCTGGCATGCCCGACGAAGGAGAGCCGCACCTTGTCGCCGTCGACGCGGGCGGGCGGGGTGTCGGC
>NZ_PTFE01000191.1:0-5033 GCF_002936975.1 Bradyrhizobium sp. AC87j1 | reverse complement strand
CCACCCTACCCCGCTCGCGCTACGCGCGATCGACCCTCCCCCTCCAGGGGAGGGTAAGAGCGAACACCACACTTTGCGCCACGCCCGCCAATCGGATAGAACGCAGGCCGCTCCAGTCCCGCCAGCGAGATCCGTGACATGACCGACATCTCCCCGCTCGACCAGGCCCGCATCCTGTCCGAAGCGCTGCCGCACATGCAGCAGTATGACGAGGAAACCATCGTCATCAAATATGGCGGCCATGCCATGGGCGACGAGGAGACCGCGAAGAATTTTGCCCGCGACATCGTGCTGCTGGAGCAGACCGCGATCAATCCGGTGGTGGTGCATGGCGGCGGGCCGCAGATCGCGACCATGCTCAAGCGCCTCGGCATCGTCTCGGAATTCGCAGCCGGCCTGCGCATCACCGATGCGGCAACCATCGAGATCGTCGAGATGGTGCTCGCCGGCTCCGTCAACAAGCAGATCGTCGGCTACATCAACGAAGCCGGCGGCAGGGCCGTGGGGCTGTCCGGCAAGGACGGCAACATGGTGAAGGCGTCGAAGACGACGCGGACCATCATCGATCCGGGCTCGAACATCGAGAAGGCCATCGATCTCGGCTTCGTCGGCGATCCCGAGAAGGTGGACCTCACGCTGCTCAACCAGCTGATCGGCTACGAGCTGATCCCGGTGCTGGCGCCGCTCGCAACGTCGAAGGACGGCCAGACGCTGAACGTCAACGCCGACACTTTTGCCGGTGCGGTTGCCGGCGCGCTGAAGGCCAAACGCCTGTTGCTGCTCACCGACGTGCCCGGCGTGCTCGACAAGTCGAAGAAGCTGATCCCGCAATTGTCGGTCAAGGATGCCCGCAAGCTGATCGCCGACGGCACCATTTCCGGCGGCATGATCCCGAAGGTCGAGACCTGCATCTATGCGCTCGAGCAGGGCGTCGAGGGCGTCGTCATCATCGACGGCAAGATGCAGCATGCGGTGCTGCTTGAGCTCTTCACCAACCAGGGCACGGGAACGCTGATCCACAAGTGAGAGACGAGCGGACAAAGAAAACCGTCATGGCTGGGCTTGTCCCGGCCATCCACGATCTTTCGATCCGCGCCAAGAACGTGGATGCCCGGGACAAGCCCGGGCATGACGGGCGGAGGGCTCAGCGCCCCCGCCGCTCACCCCTGACCCGCTTCCTGATGGCGCTGCCGGCCGCGGCCGTCTCGTTCGTGTTCTCCTCGGTGCCGGCCTTCGCCGATCTGAAGATCTGCAACCGCATGTCCTATGTCGTCGAGGCCGCAATCGGCATCGACGACAAGGCGGCGACCGCGACGCGCGGCTGGTTCAGGGTCGATCCCGCCACCTGCCGCGTGGTGGTGCAGGGCACGCTGACCGCCGACCGCATCCTGCTCAACGCCCGCGCGCTCGGGGTCTATGGCGCCTCCCCGATTCCGCAGAACGGCAGCGACATGCTGTGCGTGGCGCAGGACAATTTCGTCATCGCGGCGGCCCGGCAATGCCGCAGCGGCCAGACCCAGGCCGCCTTTACGCAAGTGACGCCGGCGCAGGGAGCCGACGGCAACCTCATTGCCTATCTCGCCGAGGATTCCGAATATGACGACGAGCAGGCCCGCCTCGCCGGCATCCAGCGGCTGTTGGTGATCGCGGGCTACGACGCCGCGCCGATCGACGGCGTCGACGGGCCGAAGACGCAGGCAGCCCTGGCCGCGTTCCTGAAGAGCCGCGGCTTGTCCTCGGACATCGTGGGCTCGCAAAACTTCTTCAAGACCATGGTCGATGCGGTGCAGACGCCGTCCGCGACCGGCCTCACCTGGTGCAACGACACGCAGCACAAGGTGATGGCGGCGATCGCGACCGACGACGGCAAGTCCGTGACCAGCCGCGGCTGGTATCGCATCGATCCCAAGACCTGCCTGCACCCTGATGTGACCGGTCAGCCGAAGCAGATTTTCAGCTTCGCGGAAGCCGTCGACGCCGACAACCGCGCCGTCAAGCTGAAGGACCGGCCGCTGAACTGGGGCGGCGACAGGCAGCTCTGCACGCGCGAGACCAAGTTCGAGACCGTTGAGCAGACCGATTGCGGCGCGCGCGGATTCGCGGCGACCGGCTTTGGCGCGGTGGACATGTCGAGCGGCGGCAAGACGCTGCGCTTTGCGGTGCCGTGATGGTGTTGCTGATGATGGTGTCACCAAAAACTCCGCTGTCGTCCCTGCGAACGCAGGGACCCATAACCACAGGACGCGGTTGTGGCGCGAAGCTGGTCATCCCGAATCTTCGCCAAACCACTCCCTGTGGCTATGGGTCCCGGATCGGCGCTCCGCTTGTCCGGGACGACAGCTGAGAGTGGGCGGCGCTTGCGTGTAGCGGATAGAGAATCTCGATGACTACCCCCCGCACCTTTGCCCATGTCGACACCTGGGTGTTCGACCTCGACAACACGCTGTATCCGCATCACGTCAATCTGTGGCAGCAGGTCGATGTGCGGATCACCGAGTTCGTGTCCAGCTGGCTGCAGGTGACGCCGGCGGAGGCGCGAAAACTCCAGAAGGATTATTACCTGCGCTTCGGCACCACGATGCGCGGCATGATGACCCTGCATGGCGTGTCCGCCGACGACTATCTCGCCTACGTCCACAAGATCGACCATTCGCCACTGGAGCCGAACCCTGCGCTCGGCGAAGCCATTGCAAAATTATCGGGGCGCAAGCTGATCCTGACCAATGGCTCGGTCGACCATGTCGATGCGGTGCTGGCGCGTCTCGGCCTGGCAACGCATTTCGATGGCGTGTTCGACATCATCGCCGCCCAGTTCGAGCCGAAGCCGGCGGCGCAGACCTATCAGAAATTCCTCGCCGACCACGCGGTCGATCCAACCCGCGCCGCCATGTTCGAGGACCTCGCCCGCAACCTCACCGTCCCGCACCAGCTCGGCATGACCACCGTGCTGGTGGTGCCGGATGGAACGAAGGAGGTGGTGCGGGAGGACTGGGAACTGGAAGGCCGGGATGCCGCCCATGTCGACCACGTCACGGATGATCTGACGGGGTTTTTGGCCGGGTTGTCGCCCAAATAACCGCTGTCGTCCCGGGGCGCGAAGCGAGCCCGGGACCCATAACCACAGGGAGTGGTTGTGGCGCGAGATCGATAACTCCGAGTCCTCGCCAAACGACTGCCTGTGGCTATGGGTCCCGGGCTCGCGCTTCGCGCGCCCCGGGACGACAGCGGAGTATGCCTTGACTCTCCCCCGCCAAATCCCGAAAAAGCGCTCCAATTCACACGAAACCACGCCTTCCCCAGAGGAAATCCCGATGTCCCTCCAAGCCCTCGAATCCACCATCAACAGCGCCTTCGACGCACGCGACGGCATCTCGACCTCGACCAAGGGCGAGGTGCGCGAGGCCGTGGACCAGGCGCTGGAGATTCTGGACAAGGGCGAGGCGCGCGTTGCCGAGCGCGGCAGCGACGGCAAGTGGAAGGTCAATCAGTGGCTGAAGAAGGCCGTGCTGCTGTCGTTCCGCCTCAACGACATGGGCGTCATTCCCGGCGGATCCGGCAAGGCGACTTGGTGGGACAAGGTGCCCTCGAAGTTCGAAGGCTGGGGCGAGAACCGTTTTCGCGACGCCGGTTTCCGTGCCGTGCCCGGCTCGGTGGTGCGCCGCTCGGCCTTCATCGCCAAGAACGTCGTGCTGATGCCGTCCTTTGTCAATCTCGGCGCCTATGTCGATGAGAGCACCATGGTGGACACCTGGGCCACCGTCGGCTCCTGCGCCCAGATCGGCAAGCGCGTGCACATCTCCGGCGGCGCCGGCATCGGCGGCGTGCTCGAGCCGCTGCAGGCCGAGCCCGTGATCGTCGAGGACGATTGCTTCATCGGCGCGCGCTCCGAGGTCGCCGAGGGCGTGATCGTGCGCAAGGGCGCGGTGCTGGCGATGGGCGTGTTCCTAGGCGCCTCGACCAAGATCGTCGACCGCGAGACCGGCGAGGTCTTCATCGGCGAAGTCCCCGAATATTCCGTCGTGGTGCCCGGCGCCCTGCCCGGCAAGCCGATGAAGAACGGCCAGATCGGCCCGAGCACCGCCTGCGCCGTCATCGTCAAGCGCGTCGACGAGCGAACGCGCTCCAAGACCAGCATCAACGAGCTGCTGCGGGATTGAGTTAGAGCAACGATCCCAGACCTATCCCCGTCACCCTGAGGTGGCCGCTCCTTCAGCGGCCCTCGAAAGGCGACGGCCCGGCTGGCGGCGACATCGCGGGCCGTTCATCCTTCGAGGCTCGCCATGGGACGCGTCGCGTCCCATGCTTCGCACCTCCAGCGACAGCGGCTTCGCCGCTGCGCGTGGATGACGGGTCTTAGAGCCCTATCGAACCCCCTCTCCCTCCATCGCGACCAATCCTCGGGTGGCTCCTCCCGCCCGGAGCCGTTGGCATGGACTGGACCTGGTATCTGTTCCGCTTCGACGGCCGCATCAACCGCGCGTTGCTGTGGCAGGCGCTGCTGATCGTCGCGCTGCTGGCGGGCTTGCTGGAGATTGCCGGTCAAGTCATCGGGATCGTCGGAGGGACGAGGTCCACCCTGAAGCTCGGAATGGAGCTCGATTTCGACTTCGGTCTCGACGGCCTCTTCAAGCTGGTCGACCCCCGCGTCTCCCACGCGCTGGCACCAGCCGATCTCGCGGGCTCGATCCTCAAGGCGTCCGGCATGGCGCTGTTCTTCTGGATCTATCTCGCGACGGCGATCAAGCGACTCCATGACCGCGACAAGAGCGGCTGGTGGATCGTTCCGTTCTTCTTCCTGCCCGGCCTGTTCAGCCAGTTCGCGGACCTGCTGCCTAAATCAAGCTGGATATTTTCGCTCAACCTGACTGCCGCACTGCTGTGGCTGTGGGGCCTCGTCGAAATGTTCTGCCGGTCCGGCACCTCGGGCCACAACCGCTTCGGCTCCGATCCGCTCGCCGACTTCGACGATGGCTCCGCATCCGCCGCTCCCCCTGCGAAAAGCTGGGACCAGAGCCGCGAGATCGAAATTGTCC